>JAPJRA010000685.1 GCA_030824835.1 Geminicoccaceae bacterium
CGCAACAAAACGGGGAAATCACAAACGAGTCAGCAACTTGGACGCTTGGTATAATACGGCCAGGGCGGATCGGCCAGGATGGCGGTCGACGCGCTGCGAGCGGCGCAGAGGCCGCTGGGGCGTGCCGAGACCATGCAAGGCATCATGAAGCGTTAGAAGTTTGTCGTTAGGTGAAGTCGCAGCTTTCAAGCGCGGCAGGAGTGTATAGGGGCGATCTATCGACGAAACAGGCGGATGGCGGACGCAGCTGTAGCGGGCCGTGAGTGAAGTCCCGGATTGCTGGCAGATACGCTTCCAGGCGTAATAGCGGTACTGGCAAAGGCAATCCGTCGCTGGTGAACGGCAAAGGCGACACCCAATTTGCGCCGTGTTATAGCGGGCCAGCCGATCGGCATGAGCGGTGCCCTTTTGCCAATAAGGGTCGCAAGGGATTGGGGTTAAGCCATGCCAGTTTTCATTGTGGTTGCAACGAAAAGTGCGGACGAGATTGACGCCCGAATTGTGGAGTTATCAGCTCCAAGCCAAGACGCCAAACTCAACCGGGACGCTGGTATTGACTCCTATTTCCGCCTAAAGGTAGATACATGGTTCGTCCGCTTCCAAGGAACGACAAGGGCGTTAGCCGAGGCTCTTGGCATCAGGAAGGGCGAGACTGGTAGCGGCGTCGTACTTGGAGTTGAGGGATTCAGTGGGCGCGCTCCATCGGAGACATGGGAATGGTTGCGCGTGAATATGTTGGAAGATAGCTAGAAATGGCCAGAAGAGGCCAGCAACATGCATCCGGCAGAGCTGAGGTCCCGGCGCCAGATGATGACGTGCCTGAGCCAAATCGGTTTCATGCATCTGGCGATTTGGGATGGTTAGTCCAAATGATCGGCGAGATTAGGCACCAGCAAGGAAGTATAAAGCAGCAAGTTTTTGCTCTGAATGCATCTATTTCACGAATTGAAGACACCATAGCTCGTGCTGAAAAATGGACATGGTTTGCGAGGGGAGCAGTTTTCGTTTCCGGCATTGCCATAGCCTTCTTTCTATGGATTTTTAGTGAGAAGATAGAGCATCTTCGCCAATCTCTTATTGATCAACCAACTATTTCAGTGCCTTCAAGGGAGCGGCAAGAGCCTAAATAACACAACTACTATTTTCGATACCGCTATCAATACCAGCATTTTTGATAACCTGACGCCTTGGCTGTCATCCGGTCGCACAGGGCGCCCTCGAACTCAAGGCGCGTGCTCGCGCAGGCTCCATCGTCCGAGAAAGCGACGCTGTAGTTGGTCTCCGAGAGGCCGCGCAGCTTGAGGGCCAACGCGAACAGCGGGATTTCGTTCAATTAGCGGAACATCCTGGCCGAAGTCTTGTCCATACGCACCCCCTACCCGAACAGCTTATCTCCCACCTCGTCGATCAGCCGCTGGGCCTTCTGCACCATCAGCTGGCGCGCGTCGGCCTCGCTGGCGCAGGTGTCGGCGCGCACGAAGCGGTGCTCCTTGCGGCCGTCGGGGAACTCCTTGGCGATGGTGCCGGCGGTGAGGAACTGCCCGCCCTGCCGGATCGGCTGGGCGATGATCTGATAGTCGCGATATTCGACCGCGTCCGCCGCGGCGGCAGCACCTGCATCGGCGCCGCCACCCAGCAGGCGGCCGAACAGTTTTCCGAGCACCATGACCGCGCCGCCTCCCCCATCAATCCATCAGGCGCGCACCAAACAGCGCCCGGGTGCGATTGGCAAGGTGCGGATCGGCCCGCATCGAGCCAGCTGTCCCCTTCTCCGAACGAGCGGGTAGCGAGGGATCTCGTTGGAATGACCGACCGGGAGGCGGGAAGGCTGGGGCCGTGGCGGACCTCCACGGCCAGCGGATCGGCGTTCGAAGACGGAACCTCGGCTTACAGGCACCGTTCCCTCCAACCGGCGCGCGTCCCCGCCGGGATCATTAGGGATGGGCAGGCTTGCAGGATCAACTCGCTCCCACGGTCGACAAGATCCAGGGCGTCGTCGCCGGATTCTTCTGGATCCTGCCCAATATCGGCATCGGCTTCGCCATCTTCCTGCTCTTCCTGCTCGCCGCCTGGGCGATCGGCAGGACGGTGGCAGCGCTGCTGCGGCGGCGCGGCCGCGCCAATCTCGGCGAGCTTCTGGGTGGGTTCTGCCGCTGGGCGGTGATCCTGTTCGGCCTTTTGGTGTTCGCCACCATCGTCTTCCCCTCGATCAAGCCCGCCGACCTGCTGGCCACGCTGGGCATCGGCTCGGTCGCCATCGGTTTCGCCTTCAAGGACATCCTGCAGAACTGGATGTCGGGCCTGCTGATCCTGTTCCGGCAGCCGTTCCGGGTGGGCGACGAGATCGTCTCGGGCAGTTTCGAGGGTAGGGTCGAGGGCATCGAGGCGCGGGCGACCATGCTGCGCACCTATGACGGGCAGCGTGTCGTCATCCCCAACACCGACATCTATACCGGCGCCGTGGTGGTCCGGACCGCGTTCGCGGCCAGCCGCAGCGAGTACGATGTCGGCATCGGCTACGGCGACGACATTCAGACGGCGTGCGCGATTATCCTGCGGACCCTGGCCGAGGTCGAGGGCGTCGAGCCCGAGCCGGCGCCGGAAGCGCTGCCCTGGGCGCTCGACGCCTCGACCATCAACATTCGGGTGCGCTGGTGGTCCGGCTCGCGGCGACGCGAGGTGGTCGCTACCAGGGGCAGGGTGATCCTGGCCGTGAAGCGCGCCTTCGACGCGGCTGGCATCGACATGCCGTTCCCGACCCAGGTGATGCTGTTCCACGACCAGACCGAGGACGCCGACGGCAATCGGACCCGTCAGCGGGAGGGCTGGCCGTCCGGTGGCAAGCGGGTCGAGGCCCGCGGCCATGTCCAGGACGCCCGGGCCTAGCGGCGCCGGCCCTCCTCGCCTCCGGCGTCAG
>JAPJRA010000686.1 GCA_030824835.1 Geminicoccaceae bacterium
ATCTTGAGGCCGAAAGACGTGGGCTCGGCATGAATGCCGTGGCTGCGACCAATGCAGGGCGTGAGTCGGTGCTCATGTGCCCGTTGGCGGAGCGCCGCCAGGACGGCATCGAGATCCGTCAGGATAAGGTCGGCGGCGCGGCCGAGCTGAATGGCAAGCGTCGTATCCAGCAGGTCGGACGAGGTCAGCCCGAGATGCAGAAAGCGTGCTTCCTCGCCGCATATCTGCTCGACATGGGTGAGAAAGGCGATGACGTCGTGCCGCGTCGTCGCTTCGATCTCCTCGACCCGGGCGGGGTCGATCAGTAGGTCGCGCCGTGCGGCCGCATTGGCCACGAGAATCTTGACCGGTTCCGTCGGAATGGCGCCGATCGCCGCCGCTGAGGCCATGGCGGCGAGCTCGACGTCGAGCCAGATGCCGAGGCGTGTCTCCGGCGCGAAGATCGCGGTCATCTCAGGCCGACTATAGCGAGGGATCATGCATTGCTCTCGATTCACGTGGCGCAGACGGCGGGCCTTCTAGCAGCCACCAAGCTAGCGGGCGAGCCTGGGTTCGAACTGTGGTTACGCCGAAGCTGCTCCCATTGCGACAGGTGCGCTGCCTCGGTGGCATAGTTGCGTTCGCCCGGCATAGCGGGTACCTCCACCGCAGCGCCAAGAGGTGCGCCCACGGTCAAAGGGACCGAAACAAGGAGACTGGACGGGGTGGAGCGCGACGCGGAACCTAGCCGTGACCTCGCTCGCGCCAATGGCCGGGACCCATTCCGTATCTCCATCGAGCGGTTGGAGCTCGAACACCGGTGAACTTTCAGCAGAACTCTGGTGACACCGGGCACGGTGTCGCACACCGCCATCCGCGCTGGGCGAACTTCCGCGATCAATTGCGCCACTGGCTGCCCTATCTGGTCGGCGCGGCCATGTTCGCCATTGCCATCTGGGTGCTGCACAGCGCCCTGCGCCGCTACCATCTGGCCGACCTTCACGCGGAGCTCGCCGAGGTCAGCACGCACCGTCTGGTGCTGGCCGTACTTTTCACCTTTTTCAGCTTTGCGGCGCTGGTAGGCTATGAATGGTCCGCGCTGGGGCTGATCGGCAAGAAGATGCCGTTCCGCCATCTTGCCCTGGCCTCGTACACGACTCAGTCCATCGCGCATTCGACGGGGTTCGCTTTCGTCATCGGTGCGTCGCTGCGCTACCACTTCTACGCCGATCGCGGACTTGGCATCGGCGACGTGGCCAAGGTGCAGATGTATTTCACGGCCACCTTCACACTGGGTGTCGCCACACTGGCGGGTGCCGTGGTGATGATCGAGCCGTTCCGGCTGGCCGATGTCACCGGCTTGTCGCCTTGGATCTGGCGAGCGGGCGCTGCGGCCGCGCTGACGCTCGTTGTCGCCTATGTCGTCTGGGGAGGTTTCTTTCACCGTCCATTCAGGTGGCGCGGCCGCGAGTTCATTCTTCCGGACGCGGGTGCCACCCTCATCCAAATCTTCTTCGGTGTTGCCGACCTCTTGGCCGTCGCTGCCGCACTGTACGTGCTGCTGCCTCCCGAGCTGGAGCTCGGCTACATAGACGTTCTGGCGGTCTTCATGGCCTCGATCGTGGTCGGCCTGATGAGCCACGTCCCGGGCAGTCTGGGCGTGTTCGAATCGGCCGTGGTGTTGCTGCTGCAGCCGACCGAGGCCCAGACCCTACCGCTGATCGGCTCGCTGCTCGCCTTTCGCGGGATCTACTATCTGCTGCCGCTCACCTGTGGCGTCGCCATCCTGACCCTGACCGAGCTTCATCGCTGGCGCGTGGCGTTGGCGAGATTGGTTGATTTGTGCCGTCTCGAGCTCGGGCCACGTACGCCAGCGATTGCCGCCGTGCTCACTGGTGTGGGTGGCTTGGTATTGCTGTATTCGGGGGCTTCGCGGCTTTCCGGCGGCATCGTCGGGCTGGCCCCGGCAGGCTGGGCCGACGCGGCGCGCATCCTAGAAGTCGCCGGCGGCCTTGCGCTGCTTCTGCTTGCTCGCGGATTGCTGCAACGGCTGACCGTGGCGTGGCAATGGGTGTGCGTGATCTTCCTGTTGGCTGCCGTACTGTCTGCGCTGACTGGATCCATGCTGATCGGCGGGTTCCTGTTGGCCTCGGCATGCCTGCTGTTCGCCTGCCGGCATGAGTTTCCCCGGTCTGTGGTAAATCCCGCCATGTGGCAGTCGCCCGCCTGGGTCGTACTGCTCGCCTTGACCCTGGCCTCCAGCTTCTGGCTGATTGGCCGTGGCTGAGCTCCATCGTTGCGCGAACCTGTAGTGGGCAGCTCGATCGAGACCAACCCGTCGTTGGTGCCGGCCTGACGCCGAGTTACCGACCGGCGCAGCTCTTCCACGAATCGCTGTTGCGCCACTGAATCAGCCAACAAACCGCAACTGGCTGACACCTGGATATGGGGCGCTGGTCGCTGCGTGTGACGGCCCGCGATTCCTTTGGCTCGCTGCCTCAGGCGCAACTCGAGGTGCCGCTTCCTGGTGTCCGTCAGGCGTTCAAATCTTCGCCGTTGCTTACCGATCACAAGCCTAAGGTCTTTTCACGGTGAGCTTGGATGGCCTGAGTCGGCGAGCTAGTTGGCGCATTCGGCGGCCTTGCGCAGCAGGGTCTTGAGCTTGGCGATGGCCTGCTCGATCGGATTGAGGTCGGGCGAATAGGGCGGCAGGTAGCGCAGCTCGGTGCCCTTGGCCTCGATTGCCGCGCGGATGCCGGCCACTTTGTGGGCGGCGAGATTGTCCATGACGACGATGTCGCCCGGCCGTAGCGCCGGGGCCAGCATCTGCTCGGTGCAGGCCATGAAAACGGCACCGTTCATCGCCCCCTCGGTGACATAGGGCGCGACGAACCCGCGGCTGGTCAGGCCGCCGATGGTTGAGCGC
>JAPJRA010000687.1 GCA_030824835.1 Geminicoccaceae bacterium
GGCGGCGATGACGATGTCGCGCCCGGTCTTGAGGCCGCCATCGGTGCGCAGGGTCACCCGGTGGCGCAGCCGGTTGAGCGTGAGCAGCTGGTTGACCTCGGCCAGGCCCAGCTCCCAGGGCGTGCCCGCGAACTTGACCGAGGTCTGCGGCGAGGCGCCGGTGCCGCCGACATGGCCGGCCACCAGGATGACGTCGGCCTTGGCCTTGGCCACGCCGGCCGCGATCGTGCCGATGCCGCTCTCGGCAACCAGCTTCACGCCGACCTTCGCGTCGGGGTTGATCTGCTTCAGGTCGTAGATGAGCTGCGCCAGATCCTCGATCGAGTAGATGTCATGGTGCGGCGGCGGCGAGATCAGCGTCACGCCCGGCGTGGAATGCCGCAGCTTCGCGATCAGTCCGGTGACCTTGAAGCCGGGAAGCTGGCCGCCCTCGCCCGGCTTCGCGCCCTGCGCCACCTTGATCTCGATCTCGCGGCAGTTGTTGAGATACTCGGCGGTGACGCCGAAGCGGCCGGAGGAGATCTGCTTGATCGCGGAGTTGGCGTTGTCGCCATTGGGCCGGGGCCGGGCGCGCTCGGGGTCCTCGCCGCCCTCGCCGGAATCCGAGCGGGCGCCGATCCGGTTCATCGCGATCGACAGGGTCTCGTGCGCCTCGGGGCTGAGCGCGCCGAGCGAGATCCCGGGCGCGATCAGGCGCTTGCGGATCTCGGTGATGCTCTCCACCTCCTCGATCGGCACCGGCTTGCGCCCCGTCATGCGGAAGTCGAGCAGGTCGCGCAACGCCACCGGCGGCAGCTTGCGCACGCCCTCGGAGTAGCGCTTGAAGATCTGGTAGCTGTCCGTCTCCACCGCGCTCTGCAACATGTGGATCAGGCTGCCCTCGAAGGCATGGGCCTCGCCGCGCCGGCGCAGCTTGTAGAGGCCGCCGACCGGCAGCACCGCCGCCTCGCCGCCCCAGGCCTTCGCATGCAGCGCCAGCAGGCGGCGGGCGATGCCCTGCAGGCCGATGCCGGAAATCCGCGACTGCGTACCGGGGAAGAATTCCGCGACCAGCGCGCGCGAGAGGCCGATCGCCTCGAAGTTCATGCCGCCGCGATAGGAGGAGAGCACCGAGATGCCCATCTTGGACATGATCTTCAGCAGGCCCTTGTCCACCGCCTTGCGGTAGTAAGCCACGCAGTCCTTCAGCGACTTGTCGCCGAACAGCCCGCGCCGGTGCCGGTCCGCGATGCTCTCCTGCGCCAGATAGGCGTTCACCGTGGTGGCGCCGGCGCCGATCAGCACGGCGACGTAATGCACGTCCATGCATTCGGCGGAGCGGACGTTGAGGCTGGTGAAGGTGCGGAGCGAGTTCCGGACGAGATGCGTGTGGACCGCGCCGACCGCCAGGATCATCGGGATGGCGGCCCGCTCCGGCCCCTGGTTCTCCTCGGTCAGGATGACGTGGGCGCAGCCGGAGCGCACGCCCTCCTCCGCCTCATGCCGGATGCGCTCGATGGCGCGGCGCAGGCCGCTCTCGCCCTCCTCGACGGGGAAGGTGCAGTCCACGAAGCAGGCGGTGCTGCCCATGTACTCGCACATCGCGGCGAACTCGGCATTGGAGAGCACCGGGCTCTCCAGCTGCAGCATGTCGCACTGCGTCGGGTCCTCGTCGAGGATATTGCCGAGATTGCCGAGCCGCGTCTTGATCGTCATCACCCGCGTCTCGCGCAGGCTGTCGATCGGCGGGTTGGTGACCTGGCTGAAGGTCTGCCGGAAATAGTGGTGCAGGCCGCGATAGTGGTTGGAGAGCACGGCGACGGGCGTGTCGTCGCCCATGCTGCCGATGGCCTCGGCGCCCTCCTCCGCCATCGGGTGCAGGATGGTCTCCAGCTCCTCCAGCGTGATGCCCATGGCGAGCTGGCGGCGGCGCAGGGCCTCGCCGGTGATGGTCGGCGTCTCGTCCACCTCGTTGCGGACGATGCCGTCGATCTTGGTGGTGCGGCCGACCCATTCGCCGAAGGGATGGCGCGCGGCCAGCATGTCCTTCAGCGCGCCATCGGCGTAGAACTTCGCGGCGTCGAGATCGACGCCGATGCACTGCCCGGGGCCGACGCGGCCCTTGGCGACGATCTCGGACTCCGCGACCTTCACCATGCCGGTCTCGGAGCCGACGATCAGCAGCCCGTCGACGGTGACATTGTAGCGGATGGGCCGCAGCCCGTTGCGGTCGAGGCCCGCGACCACCCAGCGGCCATCGGTCGCGCAGACCGCTGCCGGCCCGTCCCAGGGCTCCATCACCGCGTTGCAGTAGAGGAAGAGGTCGCGATGCGCCTCGGGCATGGTGGCGTTGCTGCCGATGCTCTCCGGGATCAGCATGGCCTTGGCCATCGGCGCGTCGCGCCCGCCGCGCACCAGCAGCTCGAAGACATTGTCCATCGTGGCGGTGTCGGAGCCGCCCGCCTGCACCACCGGCTTGATGTCCTCCATGAAGGGATCGAGCAGCGGATGCGCCAGCCGCGTCTCATGGCTCTTCATCCAGTTGATGTTGCCATGGACGGTGTTGATCTCGCCGTTGTGCGCGAGCATGCGGAAGGGCTGCGCCAGGCGCCAGGTGGGGAAGGTGTTGGTCGAGTAGCGCTGATGATAGATGGCGAAGCGGCTGACGAAGCGGCTGTCGAGCAGGTCCGGATAGAAGTCCGTCAGGTTCTCCGCCAGGAACATGCCCTTGTAGATCATCGAGCGGCAGGAGAGGCTGCAGAGATAGAGCTCCGGCACCTGCGCCGCCAGCGCCTGCTTCTCGATGCGGCGGCGGATGACGTACATGTCCCGCTCGCAGGTCGCGGCGTCGCGCTGCTCCGGGTCCCAGATCAGGATCTGCTCGATCTCGGGCCGCGTCGCATTGGCCTTCTCGCCGATGCAGGAG
>JAPJRA010000688.1 GCA_030824835.1 Geminicoccaceae bacterium
GGTCGAATACACCAAGTCCACCGGCGGAAGGCTGATCGCCCTGACCCACGCCGGCGCCCAGGTCGCGACCCGCACCGTGTTCATGCCCGAGCTGTGGCAGATCCGGGTCAGCGCCCTGGGCCCCGACGGCGTCCCCAAGACCGGCCCCAAGGTCGCCCAGGACGTGGCCGGCCCCTGCTGCTTCGCCGGCGACATCATCGCCAGCCGCCGCCACCTGCCGCTCTTGGAGCCGGACGACTGGGTCATGCTGCACGACACCGGCGCCTATTACTTCTCGACCCCCTTCGTCTACAACAGCCTGCCCCGCGTCGCCGTCCACGGCTTCAGGCTCGACGGCGAGGATGTCGCGTTCGAGCTGCTGCGCGCCGAGGAGACCGAGGCCCAGCTGCTGGCGGCGACGGCGCTGCCGGCCGGCTGACCGCGTGGCCGGCCCCCACCCACGGACCTGGCTCGAGGTCCGGCCCGAGGGCCTCTATTGCCGCCCCGGCGGCTTCTTCGTCGACCCGCTGCGCCCGGTGCCCCTGGCCGTGGTCAGCCACGGCCATGCCGACCACGCCCGGCCCGGCCACGATGCCGTGCTGGCTACGCCCGAGACGCTGGCGATCATGGCCGCCCGCCTCGGCGACGGTGCCGCCCGCACGCCCCGACCCCTGGCCTACGGCGAGACCGTCGAGCTCGGCGACGTCACGCTCTGGCTCTCCCCCGCGGGCCACGTGCTGGGCTCGGCCCAGGTGGTGATGGAGTATGCCGGTACCCGCACCGTCTATTCCGGCGACTACAAGCGCCAGCCCGATCCCACCTGCGCCGCCTTCGTGCCCGTACCCTGCGACGTCTTCATCACCGAGGCGACCTTCGCCCTGCCGGTCTTCCGCCACCCCGAGCCGGCGGTCGAGATCGACAAGCTGCTGCATTCGGTCGCCATGTTCCCAGAGCGCTGCCACGTTATCGGCACATACGCTCTGGGCAAGGCCCAGCGGCTGATCGCGCTCCTGCGCGCGGGCGGCTGGGATGGCCCCGTCTACCTCCACGGCGCCCTCCAGCCCTTGTGCGAGCTCTACGCCCGCCACGGCGTCGACCTCGGTGAGCTGCGCCCCGCCACCGCCGGCGAGAAGGGCAAGCCCCGCCAGGATCTCGCCGGCCAGATCGTCTTGGCCCCGCCCGGCGCCATCGCCGACCGCTGGGCCCGCCGCCTTCTCGACCCGGTGATTTGTATGGCCTCGGGATGGATGCGCGTGAAGCAGCGCGCCAAACAGCGCGGCGTCGAGCTGCCCTTGGTGATCTCCGACCACGCCGACTGGGATGAGCTGCTGGCGACGATCGACGAGGTGGGGGCGCCCGAGGTCTGGATCACGCACGGGCGGGAGGAGGCGCTGGCGCATGCGGCGGGGCTGCGCGGTATCAAGGCCAGGGCGCTGGCCTTGGTGGGATACGAGGAGGAGGCGTCTTGACGATCCGAGCGTCAAGACGCCTCCGAAGGTTTACGACTGCGCTGGAGGGAAGAGTTGCCCGGCTATTTGGCGCCTGCTGCCCGACCCGTCGCCACACTGGAGGGTGAGAGCCCGGCGCATGAGACCTGGGTCAGAGTCCCGCTGTTCTGGAAGTTCGCGCCAGTGCCGCCCGAACAGCTGAGCTTCCAAGCACCGCCCTTGGTGCCATCAAGACCACAGATCAGATTGCCGTTGAAAGACGCCGTAATGTTCGTGCCAACAATTCCAAGCCGCTTCGCCGACTGGCTACCCGACTTGAGTTCGTATGCCCCGCTCACGGGCAGCGTATAGGAACCGGGGGCAATCCAGTTGCCGTAGACGTTCTGGTGCCGATTCGTCACGGCGCCGAACTCGAGCTTGAGGATATCGCTGAAGGGATTAAGCTTGAAGCATCCTTCACTGGCTTGAGCGCCAGTCGAGAAGCTCCCAGCTGACAACGCCAGAGCGCCGGCAGTTAGAAACGCCAGAGAGTATCGCATGAGATTCCTCCAAATGCCATGAATCGACTTCATCTCCTCATGGAGATGGCGTGGGACAGAGCAATTTGCACCTAGAATTGGCCGTATGATGATCTTGAATTTACTGAAATGATTACATTCTAGGTGCTGGATTATTGGATATATTGTCGACATGGAATATTTAATGTTCAGAGCCGATCAACCAAGCCTGTATACTCGACGTATGGCGATGATCGACCATGAAAGTTTGCCCGATGCTCTCGCTAAGATTTGTGTAGATTCGCACACAACTGAAAATTTTTCTAACCGAGGCCGAATGAACCAGCACGGCGTGCAATGGGGCCGTGTCCCGCCTGGTGGTGTAGCGCGGCGGTAAGGCGGCTGCCTTGGTCAGGTGCAGCGGTTCCGGCAGCATGCTCACTTCGTCCATCCATCCCTGGTCTCGCTGCATGGGGCAGGTTCCGCTGCAGCCTCCGGTAATCATGCATGGTCAACCGGGATCACCGCCGCCGGGTGTTCCGGGCCACCGGCTCGCCAGCCCCCGGCACCGACCACCGTCGCCAAGTCGCGCTGCCTGCGCACGGTGTCCCGTAGCACGCGAAAGCGGGTCTCAGACCTGTGGGAGGTCGCCCGCCCGTGCCCCGTGCCCATCCGCCCGAAGTGTGGGTGTGCCAAGCGGCGCGCGCCGACCGCTCACCCCTGGCCTGCGGCCGGGTCTCGCTTCCGGCGAGTGAAGGGCCTACATCACCCGGCGGGCCGGACGCCGGTGCAGGCATCGATCCGGTCCAGCCCTGCCGTTCGCCTGCCATGGAATTCCCGGCCCCCGCATCTTTCGGATAGGACTCTTGGCGACCCTCAAATTGCACTATGACGGCTGGCTGGCCCTGCCTGCCGACCTTCGTCACCAGCTCGACCTCAAGACCGGCGATCGCCTCCGGGCCGAGCTGGTGGATGGCGCC
>JAPJRA010000689.1 GCA_030824835.1 Geminicoccaceae bacterium
CAGCGAGACCGAGAGCACGGGTGCAGCGAGGTCCGCTTCGTCGCGATCCTGATGCAGGCCCATCCTGGCACCGGTGCGGTAGAGATTGACCAGACAGGCCTCGGGCGGCTCAGGGTATCGGGTGGTCTCGAACCAGAGGTCGAGCAGCGCGGGCGGCAGTATCGGCCACGTCCTGCCGGTGTCCGGATGATGCGGCTGATAGCGGTAGCCGGCGCGATCGGAGACCCATCCCAGCGGGCCAAAATTGCACATTGCGACCGAAAGTGGGCGGCCCGAGCGCGGCATGGTGGGCTGAAACCAGCCGACGCTCTCGACGGCGCGTACCACCTCTGCCAGCAGTGCCGCCTGCGCCCCGGCATCGAGCCTTCCCGGCAGATGGCTGAAGCCCGCCGGGGCCATTGCTCCAGCGTCGCCGAGCGGAAGCGTGCCGTGATGCATGCTCAATCCGAACAGCCCATCGTCTCCATCACGCGGCGGGCGCTCGACGCCCGCCGCCGATGGTGTCAGCGGTTGAGGATGGCCGCCGTCTGCCCGAACAGCACCTTCTTCGCCTCCTCGTCGACGGTGGCGTCCCGACGCCGGTATTTGTCGCCGACTTCATAGGCGCGCACGGTGGCGGGGCGAGCCGCGACGGCGTTGAACCAACGCTCCAAATGCGGGAAATCGGAGAGCTTCTGGCCCTGGTTCGCATACGGCACGATCCAGGGATAGGACGCCATGTCGGCGATCGTGTAGGCCTCGCCGGCGACGAACGGGCAATCGGCCAGCCGTCGGTTCAGGACGCCGTAGAGCCGGTTGGTCTCGTTGACGTACCGGTTGATCGCGTAGGGCAGCTTCTCCGGGGCATAAATGGCGAAATGATGGTTCTGCCCGGCCATCGGCCCGAGTCCGCCCATCTGCCAGAACAGCCACTGCAGCACCTCGGCCCGGCCACGCAGCTCAGGCGGAATGAACTTGCCCGTCTTCTCGGCCAGATAAAGCAGGATGGCACCGGATTCGAATAGCGACAGCGGCGCGCCGCCGTCGGCGGGCTCGTGATCGACGATGGCCGGCATGCGGTTGTTGGGTGCGATCGCCAGGAATTCGGGTGTGAACTGCTCGCCGCGGCCGATGTCCACCGGGATAATCCGGTAGGGCAGGCCGGTTTCCTCGAGAAACAGGGTGATCTTGTGACCATTCGGCGTGGGCCAGTAGTGGAGATCGATCATCCATGCACCCGCTGCTTGTGGTTTGCCAACTTGCGCCGACTCGCCATGTAGATAGGGATGCCTGTTGCCCAGGCGTCATGCGATGAACGCACCGGGGCCATGCGGCACCGATCCGGCATCGGTTCGTAACAGCTGCGCGATCAGCACCCACCGGAGGTGGCAAGCGGGGTCATGCCCACCCAGGATGCATGGACCGGAACCAGCGATGGACGCGCCAGATGAACCAGGAAATCATCGACCTCTACGACGAGTTCACGCACCGTGGCCTCGACCGGCGGGTGTTCATGAGCCGACTGGCGGAACTGGCTGGAGGGTCGGCCGCCGCCGTCTCGGCCTTGGCCGTGCTGCGCGCCGACCCGGCGAGCGCCGCCATCGTCGCCCCCGATGATCAGCGCGTCACCTCCGAGACGGTGACCATCCGCGACGGCGAATCGTCATTGCGTGGCTACCTCGTCCGTCCGGCCGACGCCGCCGGCAAGCTGCCGGCCGTGGTCGTCGTGCACGAGAATCGTGGTCTCAACCCGCATATCCAGGACGTGGCGCGGCGGCTCGCGGTCGATGGCTTCATGGCGCTGGCGGTGGACTTCCTGTCGCCGGCCGGTGGGACCCCGAGCGACGAAGACAAGGCGCGCGACATGATCGGCACGCTCGACGCGGCCAACGTCGTGACCGACGCCGTGACCGCGGTGGCATGGCTGAAGGCGCGCCCCGACAGCAACGGCAAGGTCGGTATCATCGGCTTCTGCTGGGGCGGCGGCGTGGTCGGCCGGGTCGCCGCGGCCGATCCCGATCTCGATGCCGCGGTCGTGTTCTACGGGCAGGCGCCGGCGCTCGAGACCGTGCCCAACATCACGGCACCCTTGCTGCTGAACTATGCCGGCCTGGACGATCGCATCAATGCCAGCGTGCCCGGGTTCGAGAAGGCGCTGAAGGATTCAGGCAAGACCTACACGCTCTACCGCTACGAGGGCGTGAACCACGCCTTCAACAACGACACCTCCGCGGCACGTTACGACGAGGCGGCGGCTAAGCTGGCATGGGAGCGGACGATCGCGTTCTTCGAGCAGTACCTGACCGCCGGCTGAGCCCGAGCCCGCTCAACCGTCACAGGCGCAGCTCGTCGGACGGCCACCGCCGTCGCAGGCCGGGCTGATGTCGGGGTAGAAGGTACGGATCGCGTCGTTGCGGACCACGACCACGGCCTCGTAGTCCGGGCCGCCATTGGCGTCGATCCGCGCGAGGCACATCCCCTGTGTGCGCCGTGCCTGCAACGCCTTGTAGGCCCGGGTCGCCACCGTGAGGAGTTCGCGCGCACCGAGATCATAGGGGTAACCCTTGGGGCACGCCGTGCGGAGGGTGTCGCCGCGCGGCAGCCGGTAACGGACGCCCACCGTGTAGACCGGGCGGTCGACCTCCGTCGCCCGACACTCGCCCGCCGTCATCAGGCCGGCGATGCCTTCCTGCTGGAGCTGGAGATAGCGGCCGCGATAGTGCATGCCGCCCAGCTCCTCGTCGCTGGGCTCGCCGCAGAAGACGTGCCTGAAGCCCGCCGCATCGAACCAGACCGCCGTGAGCTGGTCCTTGAAGCGGGCGAGGCCCACCGGGCCACCGCGCACGCTGCGGCCAAGCTCGGCATGGATGCGCTCCATGTCTGCCTGGAGCTCGGGTCGATCGAGCATCGCACGGACATCCCG
>JAPJRA010000690.1 GCA_030824835.1 Geminicoccaceae bacterium
CGCCGCCTCGCAGCACTCACCCGACGCGCGGCTTGATGGAGACGTCCGGCGCTGCTAGCCCGAGCTTCGGTTGCGCCGCGCCGTCCATCATCCACGCCGCCACGGAGCTTCGCCGATGCGCCCTGTGACCGTCGACGAGGCTCTGGACGGAATCGGCGTCGGCCCGTTCCACTATCGGCTGCTCGCCATCTTCGGCCTGGTATGGGCGGCGGATGCCATGCAGGTGCTGGCGATCGGCTTCGCCGCCCCGTCGCTGGCCGCCACCTTCGGCCTGACGATCCCGCAGGCGATCCAGGCCGGCACCGCGTTCTTTCTCGGCATGCTCGCCGGCGCCTGGGGCTTCGGCCGGCTCGCCGACCGGATCGGCCGTCGCAGGGTGCTGATCGTCACGGTGCTGATCGACGCGGTCTTCGGCATGGCGTCCGTGTTCGCACCGAATTTCACCCTGCTGCTGGCCTTGCGGCTGCTGACCGGGATCGGCGTCGGCGGCACCCTGCCGGTCGACTACACCATGCTGGCCGAGTTCCTCCCCACCCGGCGCCGCGGCCGGTGGCTGGTGGCGCTCGAGGGCTTCTGGGCCGTGGGCACCCTGGCCGTGGCGCTGGCCGCCTGGGCCGCCGGCCTGCTGGCGGGCGACCAGGCTTGGCGCTGGCTGTTCGCGGCCACCGCCCTTCCCGCCATCATCGGCTTCTGGCTCCGTCTGTGGCTGCCGGAATCGCCGCATTACCTGCTGCATCGCGGCGAGGAGCGGCAGGCCCGCGCCGTGCTGGACCGTATCGCCATCGCCAATGCGCGGCCTCCGACGACGGCTCCCCTGACCGCCACGCCGAGCCCGCAGACCGGCCTGCGCGACCTGCTGGGCACGGAGCTGCGCCGGCGTACCCTCCTGATCCTCTGCGCCTGGCTGCTGGTCTCGACCGCCTATTACGGCGTCTTCATCTGGCTGCCCGGCCGCCTGGTCACCGAGGGCTACGGCTTCGTGCGCGGCTACGGCTTCCTCGTGCTCCTGGCCCTGGCCCAGCTTCCGGGCTACGCCCTGGCGGCCGTCGGCATCGAGACCATCGGCCGGCGCCCCACGCTCGTGGCCTTCCTCGGCGCCAGCGCCGCGGGCTGCCTGCTCTTCGCCTTCGCCGAGCAGCCGGCCTGGATCGCCACCGCCCTGCTCGCCATGAGCTTCGCCTTCCTCGGCGCCTGGGGCGGCCTCTATGCCTACACGCCCGAGCTCTACCCGACCTCGCTGCGCGCGACCGGGCTCGGCGTCGCCGGCGCGACGACACGCGTCGGCGCGCTCCTGGCCCCCTCGGCCATTGCCCTGCTCATCGGCGCGTCCTTCGCCCTCGCCATCGGCCTGTTCGCGGGCCTGCTGCTGCTGGCAGCCCTGGCGGTCGCCTGCATCGACGTCGAGACCAGGGGTCGCCCGCTCGGCACGGCCGCCGCCGAATAGGCATCTGCAGCGGACTCACCCCGCCCCGGCTGCGAACCGCTCGCGCATGAAGGCGATGTAGGCGGCCTCGGACGTCTCGCGGCGGGCGGCGACCAAGGGCTCGATGTCGGCCGTGGCGACGTAGCGCAGCCGGTCCGTGCTGTCGGTGGCCGCGCCGAAGATGACCTCGGCCACCCCCTCGCTCGTCGCACCGGCGCGCGACGCCCGCAACCCGGCGAAGAGCTGCCGCGTCGCCTCGGCGAACGGCGCGTAGTCGGGCAAATCGGCGACCGCTTCCGCCTCAAGGCCGCTGCGCCGGCCGAAATCGGTGCTGACCACCCCGCCGGGTTCGACGATCTTCACCGCCACGCCCACGGCCGCCAGCTCGTAGGCCAGGGACTCGGAGAAGCCCTCCAGCGCGAACTTGGACGCGCAGTAGAGCGAGAGCATCGGCAGCGTGAAGACGCCGGCACCGGAGCTGACATTGACGATCACACCCGACCGGTTGGCGCGAAAATGCGGCAGGACGGCCCGGGTGACGTCCATGACGCCGAACACGTTGACCGCGAACTGCTCCAGCACCTTGTCGCGCGGCGTCGCCTCGAACACGCCGAACAGGCCGAACCCGGCATTGTTCACCAGCACGTCGATGCGCCCGAACCGGGCGATCGCGTGGACGACGGCCGCCTCGATGCTGGCCTGGTCCTGCACGTCCAGCCGCGTCACCAGGACGTTGTCGAGGGCGGCCAGCGCGGCACCCGCCTCCGGCCGGCGCATGGTGGCCACGACGTTCCAGCCGCGGGCCGCGAACAGGCGCGCGCTCGTCTCGCCGAAGCCGGACGAGCAGCCGGTGATCAGTACCGTACGGGGCATGGCGAAGCTCCTTGTGTGGGACTGCGCATGTGATCGCCGGACATTGCTGTGATAAGCCGCGCGTGACGGCATGAACTGATGAAGGAATCCGTACAATGGCGGGCCTTGCGCTGCACGAGCTGCATGCCCTGACGGCAGTGGCGAGCTTGCTCAGCTTTCGCGGCGCGGCGGCGGAGGTGGGCGTCTCGCCCTCGGCGCTGAGCCATGCGGTCGCCAGCGTCGAGCGCCGTCTCGGCGTCCGCCTGTTCAACCGCTCCACCCGCAGCGTGTCCCTGACCGAGGCCGGGGCGGCGTTCCTCGCCCGGGTCCAGCCGGCGCTGCGCGAGATCGCGAGCGCCGTCGAGGCGGTGAACGACTTCCGTGACCGCCCCGCGGGCCTGCTGCGGCTGAACGCCTCGGAGGGTGCCGCCGCGCGTGTGCTGCCGATCGTGCTGGATTTCCTCCAGACCTACCCCGAGATGCGCGTCGATCTGGTGACCGACGGTCGGATGGTGGACATCGTGGCCATGGGTTTCGATGCCGGGTTGCGGCTGGCCGAAGCCGTCCCGCAGGACATGATCTCGCTGCCGCTGGGCATCGACGAGGCGCTCGTGGTGGTGGGGG
>JAPJRA010000691.1 GCA_030824835.1 Geminicoccaceae bacterium
GGCCCGCGTCGTGGCGGCCGAGCCGTTCTCGCGCGCGCACGTGGTCGCCGCCGCCTATGACAAAGCCCTGTTCGACGCGGTCGAGCCCAGTCCGCCCGATTCGGCCCTGGCCCACCGGCTGCTGATTCTCGGCCGGCTCAGCCATCAGAAGAATGTGCCATTGGCACTCGCTACGCTCGAGGAGCTCGTACGCACGGGAGAGCCCTACAGCCTCACCGTCGCGGGCCGCGGCGAGGGCAGCAAGGAGCTGATCCGGCTCATCGCCCGCAGCCCGGCCGCCTCGAATGTCCGTTGGGTCGGAGCCGTGCCGCACGACAAGGTGCCGACCCTGTTGCGCGAGCATGGCATCCTGCTGCTCACCAGCCGCTACGAGGCCTCGCCTACAGTGGTCAAGGAAGCGCTACGCGCCCTGCGCCCGGTGGTGAGCACCGATGTCGGCGATGTGACAGACTGGCTCGAGAAGGATCGTACGGGTTTCATCTGTGATGCCGATCCGGCGGCCCTGGCGGCCGGCGTGCGCGCCGCCAGCCGCCTCATCTGCGACGGTCGCTATCAGCCCACGTCACGTCTGGACAAGCTCGACGAAGGACGGCTGATGAGCGAGGTGCTCACTCTGTATCGCCAGCTCGCCACGCGGTGACCCCAGCGGCCCGGCTGTCGACGGGCTGGCGGCCGACCAAGGCCATCCGTCGGCTGGCGCTTTTGGGCGCAGCTCGTGGCGGCGCCTCCTTGCTTGGCTTCGCGGGCGTCACGTTGATAGCGCACGCTCTGACGCCGGATGAGCTCGGCCTGTGGTCGGTGGCTATGGCGGTGCAGGGCTATGCGCTGCATGCAGGCGAGTTCGGCCTGCGCAGCGTGGTCACCACGGAGGCCCGGCATGCGGGCAGGCGCCTCCCCATCCTGCTCCGGCGCTATCTCGGCCTGCGCCTGGCCCTGTCCTTCGTTGCCCTTGCCATATCGACAATGGCGATCGCGCTGATTTACCCCGAGCAATTCTGGCTGACCACGCTCGTGACCGCGGCGATCCTGCCCATGGCGCTGCAGCTGGATTGGCTGGCCCTGGCCGATGAACGCGCCGGTCTGGCGGCGCTCGTCCTCGTTCTGCGGCCGACGCTGTTCCTCGGCCTGGTCGGCCTGTGCCTGACCGCGCTGACGCCCACTATGTTGGCGCTATGCTACCTGGCATCGTGGGCCGCCGCCGCGACCGTTTCCTGGGCAGCTCTGCGTCGGTCCGGCTACGAGCATGATGGTCGGCTGCCGACGTCGTGCGGTATGCTTCGGCGCGGGGCCGCGCTGGCGCTCGTGACCCTGACGAACCAGATGCAGCTCAGCGCCGACCTGCTGGTGATAGGCTGGGCGTTGGGCGCTGCAAGCGCCGGCGATTATTACCTCGCCAGCCAGATCCTGGTGGCTGGCTTGATGTTTGCCAATGCCTCGGGGCAGCTTGCCCTGACCCGCCTTCCCGAGTTGCTCGGGCAGCCCAGGCGCTTCATGGACTACCTCGCCGCCGACACGCGGCGGCTGCTGTGGGCCGCCTGCGGTATCGCGGCGGGCTTGGCGCTGCTCGGCCCAGCGCTGCTGCCGGCCCTGTTCGGCTCGAAGCACACGGAAGCGACGCCAGCGCTGCTCTGGCTGCTCCCCTGGTTCGTGCTGCAGCATCCGACGACCCTGCTGCAGGCGGCACTCACGGCGGCAGGCCGGGAGCGAGCCGTCGTCCGGGCCAATATCGTGATGCTGCTGGCTCTCGGCTCCGGCTTGGTCCTGGCCGCCGATGGAGCCACCCTGGGCGGCTTTGCCGTCGCCCGCTCCGTCGCCGAGCTTGCCAGACTTGCCTGCCTCTACCTCATGCTGCGGCTCGAGCTGACCGACTGACCCCGCCCGCATGGCATGAGTAGGCGCGGCCCCGAAGGACCGCGCCTGAATGCACTTCCCTTACCGCTGCAAACGGCTGCCAAGATAGAGCCGCTGCGTCGATGCGGCCTGGGCCGTTGCAGTCTGCAACGTCGCGACCGGTGCCGCGCGGTTGCCGAACCACAGCACGCTGTAGGCAATGGCGTCGCTCATCTGGTCCAACGCCTTGAGCGACAGATTACCGAGATTATCGCAGGCCTTATGATAGCAAGCGTCGTAGGGCTGGCCGGCCTTGCCGCCGAAGATCGCTGCCTCCGCCTCGGTCTTGATGCCTTCGGCCCCGGTGAACAGGCCACCGGCTGGAATGCCCTGGTCGATGAACGGCCCATAGTCGGAGCGGCCGTCGAAGGCGGTGGGCGCAGTGGCCAGACCACGGCGGGTGAAGAAGTCGACGAAGACTTCCTCAATCAGGTCCGAACCGGGCGGTCCGGCGTCGTCCGGATCATCGGGCGTGTCCGAGCCGTCGCCGTCATAGACGAAACGCACGAAATTGGGCGAGCCCACCATGTCGAAGTTCAGGTTCAGCGCGATCTGCGCCAGCTGTTTCTCGGAAAGGCTGGCGACGTAGTAGGTCGAGCCGACCAGGCCGGATTCCTCCGCGCCCCAGAACGCAAAGCGAAGCTTGTTGCGTGTCGCAATGCCGAGCCGGCTGATCTGCCGGGCGACCTCCAGAATGGTCGAGGTGCCGCTGCCATTGTCGTTGATGCCGGCGCCGTCGGGCACCGAATCGAGATGCGCGCCGACCACGACGACGTTGTTGCTGCGGCCCCCGGGGCTGTCGGCGAGGACGTTCCTGGTCGTCCGCTCTCCGGTCTCAGCCGTGACCGACAGACTGACCGTAACCGGCCCCGTCTTGGCTTGGTCGTACAGGGTCTTGCCCAAGGCGTAGGTCGTGCCGAGCACCGGGATCGGAATCGGCTCCTCGGCGCCGAGCGTGCCGCCGAGCAGGTCGTCGCGGCCCGGCTGGCCCTCGTTGAAGA
>JAPJRA010000692.1 GCA_030824835.1 Geminicoccaceae bacterium
GGAGGCGAGCAGGACGCTGGTGGGGCCGCCCGGGGACGCGGGGCAGGGTGCTCGGACGGCTGGATGAGGCGGGCGTGCCAGCGGAGGCGCCCAAACAGCCAGTTCTCGGCGTTTTCGGCGCCGGCGCGACGGTCTGCCGAATAATTGGCCAAGTCTGCGCTCAGATTGTGAAGGGCCTGCTGCGCCAGGTCGGCGTCACCCAGCATGCGCTCGAGGGTGGCGCCGAGACGGCCGTTCTGCCAGCGCAGCAGTGCCTCGAGACCATCAACGTCGCCGCCTGCGCACCGGCCGAGCAGATCCTCGAGTGGCCGTTCGACGACGAGGCTTGGTCGCGGTCGCGCATGGCCGCGGTCGTGTGCGGCCCCCTCCTCCTCCGGTACTGCCTCAATCTTGTGCAAATATGCGCGTGACATAATTTCCCGACCGTGAGCTTCCACGCCGGCACCCGAGGCGCGCCTGACTGAAATCTACGACTGCCTGATAGGCTGCAACGCCGCGCTGAGGATTCCCACACTCCTATGGAGACTGTAATTGGGCCGGCCTATTCCCCCTGTCCAGTAAGCTGTATGTGATTTGCGCTACCGGCACCGGGATTATCGCCGTGTCGCGTCGGGCATCGACATTGCATGTGATTTGGCCGAGAGGTCCTCGCAGGAAACGCTCACTTCTGTCCATCCGTCGGAGGTTTGATGACCGAACTCACCATCGACGAGCTATTCGCGCGCAACAGGGCATGGGCCGAGAGGGTCCGCGCCCAGGACGTAGACTTTTTCGGCCGGCTGGTGGCGCAGCAGGCACCCAAGTTTCTCTGGATCGGCTGCTCGGACAGCCGCGTGCCGTCGACCCAGCTGTTCGACCTGGATCCGGGCACGGTGTTCGTGCACCGCAACGTCGCCAACATGGTGATCCACACGGATATCAACTGCCTGTCGGTGATGCAGTATGCCATCGGCGTGCTCGGCGTGGAGCATGTTATCGTGTGCGGCCATTATGGCTGCGGCGGCATCCGCTGCGCCATGGAGAGCAAGCAGCACGGGCTGATCGACAACTGGCTGCGGCACGTCAAGGACATCTACGACCTGCACAAGCGCCAGCTCAACCTTATCCCCGATGCGAACACGCGCGAGTCGCGGCTTGTGGAACTCAACGTGCTGCATCAGCTCTATAATGTCGCCCGTACCACCATCGTGCAGAACGCCTGGTCGAGCGGCAAGAAGCTGACCGTCCACGGCTGGGTCTACCGCATCGAGGACGGGCTCGTGCACGACCTTGGTTTTCGCGTCAGTTCCCCAGAGGAGATCGGGCGCATTTACCGCATGGTCGAGCCCGGCGTCTGAACCCCGTGCAAGGGAGCCAGTTGTGCAGGCTTCACGACAATGTCATCAACATTCGGCACACGTTGCGACGCCCCGAGGCTTTGCTGCGATGCCTGACCCGACATGCGGATTCTGATCGCCACCGACGCTTGGTTTCCCCAGATCAATGGTGTGGTCCGCACCTTGAGCACCGTCGCCGAGCAGCTGGACGTGCTGGGGCACGAGGTGGCCGTGGTCGGGCCGGACCGCTTCCCGACCGTGCCGATGCCCAGCTACCCGGAAGTGCGTATTGCGGTCGCACCGGGCCGACGTCTGGCCCGCATCATGGACGAATTCAGGCCTGACGCCGTGCATATCCCGGTCGAAGGCCCGATCGGGCTTGCGGCACGCCGGCACTGCCTGCGTCGGCGCTGGCCGTTCACGACCTCCTATCACACCCGCGCCGGCCTCTATTTCGAGGGCAGGTACGGTGTGCCCAGCGATCTCGTGCTGGCCGTGCAGCGCTGGTTCCACAATGCCGGCAATGGCTTCATGGTGCAGACCGCGAGCCTCGAGCGGGAACTGGGCGACAAGGGATTCGTCAACATCCGCCGGTGGTGCCGGGGCGTTGATACCGAGCTGTTCCGGCCTTGCGCAGCAGATGGGGTCCTGGACCTGCCTCGCCCCGTGTTCACCTATGTGGGGCGGGTCTCGGCCGAGAAGAATCTCGACGAGTTCCTGCGCCTCGATTTGCCCGGCACCAAACTCGTCGTCGGTGACGGGCCGCAGCTCGCGAGCTACCGGGAGCGCTATCCTGCAGCTGTGTTCACGGGCTGGAAGAAGGGCGAGGAGCTGAGCCGGTACTATTCCGCCAGCGACGTGTTCGTGTTCCCCAGCCGGTTCGAGACTTTCGGCCTCGTGTTGCTCGAGGCGCTGGCCTGCGGTCTGCCGGTTGCAGCCTACCCGGTGCACGGACCCATCGACGTTATTGGCAAGGCACCTGTCGGTGTGCTCGATCACGACCTCCGACACGCAGCGCTGCGTGCCCTGTCGATACCACGGACGCTGTGCCGTGACTTTGCGCTGCGTTTTTCCTGGCGGCGCAGTGCCGAGGAGTTCGCGAGCAATCTGATGCCGATTCGGCCGCTGCTGACCCGCGCTGCGGGCTGACTCGGTCGGCGCGCGCGCTAATTGTCCGCGCATGCAATCATTTGCTTTACATTGGCAGCCTGTTTCGCGGATAACGACCACCCTGCGGGTGGCCTCTGGCCGCCAGTGGTGTGATTGGACTGGAGCTACCGTGTTGATCGTCCCCGCTGGGAAGATCTCGATGCTGATGATGCCTTTGCGCCAGGGCGGCGTGTGGGCAGCAGCATTCGCACGGCTATCGGTTGCTGGGCGCCCGAGCGCCGGAGGTCGACTTACCTGCCCCTGAGCCTGCGCCGAGCGTGCACGTGTTCAGGGGTTTGGCCGCGACCGATCTCCATCTCCAGCATCATGAGTCCGAGCAATGAGTTCTGATAGCATTCCCGCTCAGGCCGACCGCGTCGTCATCTTCGATACAACCTTGCGCGACGGCGAGCAGTCGCCCGGC
>JAPJRA010000693.1 GCA_030824835.1 Geminicoccaceae bacterium
GGCCGGGCTCGGGGGAGGCGGGCATGGGAAGCTTCCTCAGTGGTCGGCCAGCGCCGCGAGGTTGAGCGGCAGCTTGTCACCCAGCCAGAGCGCGTGGGCGGTGTGGTCGGCAATGTCGTCGCCGGTACTGGGGTGCACCAGCACGTCGGCGGCGCCACGGTTCAGCATCAGCCACGGCACCAGGGTCGCGAACTGGTCGGCGGCGAACAGGACCTGGTACATGCCGCGCGTGTGCGGGCCGATCGGGTTGTCGTGCCAGCGGCCGAGGGTGACCTTGAACCGCTCGCCCAAAGCCACACGGAGCCGCTCGGCGTCGCCCCGGGTCTCGGGCAGGTAATAGACGTGCGCATGATATTCGCGCACCTGCGCTGGATCGATGGCGGCGGACGACATGGCGGCTCCGAAGGGCGGCTGGCTCAGGCGTGTCGCGGCGAGGGTACGGCACCAAGCGGCGCCACGTCACGCAGCGCGTAGGCACCCGGGCCGATCAGGGCCAGGGACAGCAGGGCTAACGCCCAGAACAACGGATATTCATAGCCGCCGTTGGGGTTCGCGAACATCCAGCCGTTGGGCAGATGAACCAGGGTGGCGCCGAGCAGGACAGGTAGCTGCAGGACGGCGACGACACGGGCGTAGACACCCAGGATCAGCGCCAGACCGCCCACCGTCTCCACGGTCATGGCGAACCAGGCGACAATGGCCGGATAGCCCAACGAGGCGAAGAAGCCGACCGTGCCGGCGGGGGTGAACACGAAGAGCTTGGTCAGACCGTGCGACAAGGCGAGCACGCCCAGGGCGACGCGGAGGACGAAGGCGCCGTAAGCGGCAGTGCGGGTGTCGATCATGATGCGGATCTCCGGGGGCTGTCGCGAAGGTTATCGGCCCTGTTGCATCATTTTGGAAATTCGCTGTTCTCCTAGTCATCATTTTGCTGGCAAATGATGACAATGTCCGTGGACCGGCTCGACCTCAACCTGCTACGCGTGTTCCAGGCGCTCTACGAGGAACGCCACGTCACGCGCGCCGCAGCGCGGCTGGGGCTGACCCAATCCGCCGCCAGCAACGCGCTGCGCCGGCTGCGCGCTAGCTTCCAGGACGACCTATTCCAGCGCACGCCCGGCGGGATGGAGCCCACGGACCTGGCACGCGAGCTCGCAGCCCCGGTCGCCGCGGCGCTGGACGCGGTGCGGGCGGCGGTCGAGCTCAACCGGCCGTTCGAGCCATCGAGCGCGCGCGACGACTTCACTGTCGGCATGTCCGACTATGCCGAGTTCGTGTTGGCACCCCCGCTGGTGGCGCGCATGCGGGCGCTGGCGCCGGGGGTGTCTACCGTGTTCCGCCATGCGGACCGGGACATGGCGCTGGCGCTCCTGGACCAGGACAAGGCGCATCTGGCCGTGGGCATGTTCCCGGAGCCGCCGGTACGGATGACCCGGATCGTGCTGCTCCGCGACGATTTCGTCGTGTTGCTGCGCGGCGACCATCCGGCCGCAGGTTATCTCGACCTCGACGCCTATCTGAGCTTCCCCCATCTCCTGGTCTCCCCGGTGGCGAGCCGCGATGGCGCCGTGGACCGTGTCCTATCGGGGCTCGGACGCCGCCGCGAACTCGCCGTCGTGGTCTCCCATCATCTGGTCGTGGCGCCCATCCTGCTGGGCAGCACGCTGCTGTGCACAATGGCGCGGCGGCTCGCAGCGCCCCTGGCGGCGGCGTTCGGGCTGGCGCTGGCGCCATTGCCACAAGGCCTCGTCATGCCGCCGCAGCCGACCTCGCTCGTCTTCCACAACCGTTACGCCCAGCGGCCGGCGCACCGCTGGCTGCGGTCGCTGGTGGCAGAAACGGCGCGGCGACTGGGCTAGAGTCCGGAACGCGCCAGGGAGCGCCAGCTTTTGAACAAGCAGCCGATCGAGGAACGCGACATGACCAAACGCAGCGATGTCTTCAGTCTACCGGCCCTGCTCGGCGGCACGGCCATGGTCATGGGCCTCGCCGGTTGCGCCGGCCCGGGCGGCAACCCGGACACCGCCCAGAGTGCCCAGTGCGACAACGGCATGCTCTGCGGCTCGTACATCGATGGCAACAATGACGGCGGCATCACGCCGGACGAGTGGAACAACGCCTTCAAGGCCGCCGACTCGAACGGCGACGGCCAGCTCAGCCCAGGGGAGTTCCAGGCAGCCGGCGGTAGCTGGGGGGGCGCCGGCGGGCATCTCGGGCGCTGAGCCACCATCGGCTCCGGCTATCGAGTCGCAAGCGGCTCGGCATTTCCCGTCGAGCCTACCGGGATGCATACGGATTGTGACGATGGCCACTGTGCTACCGCACTTGGGCGGGGATAGTGGGCGTCTCGATGTGCCTGGAGGTCGTGATGACGACGGTGTGGAGTGTCCGCTGGCGCGGGCTGGAAGAGGAATATACGAGCTGGCCCGACGCTTTCGAGCGTTGGGATCAGCTCGATGCGCTGGGCATCGAGGCCGAGGTGTTCGAGGTCACCGATGGCCGCCGCTGCAAGGTACGCTGACCCGGGCGCTCACCCCTCGACGGCCGGCGCCCGCTCGGGCTTGGGCGGCTTCGGCGGCTGGGTCAGCAGCGCCACCTTGCTCATGAACGCCGCATCCTGGCCGCTGGCCAGCAACGGCGCCGCGTCGGCCACGGCGTCGAGCAATGGCTCGAGCCATTGCTGCTCCATCTTGTGGAAGTCCGACAGGACGTGACCGATCACCCGGTCCTTGTGGCCGGGGTGCCCGACGCCGATCCGCACCCGCTTGAACTCGCGCGTCCCCAGGCAGCTGTCGGCGCTGCGCAGGCCGTTATGGCCGGCGACGCCGCCGCCCAGCTTGACCCGGACCTTCCCCGCGGCGAGGTCGATCTCGTCGTGCAGGAT
>JAPJRA010000022.1 GCA_030824835.1 Geminicoccaceae bacterium
GCCTGCAGCTTCTTCAGCTCCTCGCGCATCTGCACGCGCAGGAAGGGGTCCAGCGCCGACAGCGGCTCGTCGAGCAGCAGCACCTTCGGGTTGGTGATCAGGGCCCGGGCCAGGGCCACGCGCTGCTGCTGGCCGCCGGATAGCTGCGCCGGCAGCCGCTCGCTGTACTTCTCCATGTGCACGCGCTCGAGCATGCGCTCGGCCTGCTGCCGCCGATCGGCCTTGGGCACGCCGCGCATGTGCAGGCTGAAGGCGACATTGTCGACGCAGCTCAGATGCGGGAACAGCGCATAGGACTGGAACATCATCGCGGTACCCCGGCGGACCGGCGGCAGGTCGTTGACGACCTCCTCCCCGATCAGGATATCGCCCTCGCTGATCCATTCGTGCCCGGCGATCATCCGCAACGTGCTCGTCTTGCCGCAGCCCGAGGGGCCGAGCAGGCAGCAATAGCTGCCGTCGGGGATATTCAGGGTCACCTTGTCGACGGCGCGTGTGGCACCGTAGAGCTTACTGACGCCGACGAGTTCGACGCTGGCCATGTCGATGTACGACTCCACGGTCAGGACCCGCGTGCTTGCGGCAGGCTGGCCCGTGCAAGGCATATGCCAATCCGGCACGGACGCAGCCGTCCGCGTTGGTCCGCGATCCCGGCCGAAGCCTGCGCAAGGTGGCGGCAGGAGTGTAACCCTTGCCTAAAATAGCAGCAAGCGGTGGCCGAGTCGGCGCGCGAGCAGGGGGCGCCAGCACTTTGGCTTTATGTTTGCTTTGAAAATGCTTCAGACGGGCACGCGATTTTGCAAGGCGTCAGCGTGATTTATCAAGGAAGCGCCTGACGGGAACACCCGTTCGAGGCGGGAGGAACAAGAATGAGCTCGGGCACGCAGGTGGGTCGTCTGACGACTCACGTCCTCGACACCACGACCGGTTGTCCGGCAGCCGACCTCCGGATCGAGCTCTACCGCATAGCGGGCGAGAGCAGGGAGCGGTTGCTCTCGGTCGCCACCAACGCGGACGGCCGTTGCGACAGACCGTTGCTGGAGGGCCAGCAGCTCACCCACGGCACCTACGAGCTGGTCTTCCATGTCGGCGACTATCTGCGTGCCAGCGGCGTAGCGCTGCCCGAACCACCGTTCCTTGACCTCGTGCCGATCCGCTTCGGCATCGCCGTCACCGACCGGCACTACCATGTGCCGCTGCTGGTCTCGCCCTACGGCTACTCGACCTATCGCGGCAGCTGAGCGGCTGCCGGGCTCACCCCCAGGCAAGGCAGAACGATGAGATCATCCACCCATCCGGTCGACGAGATCCTCCCGGTACCCAAGCTGGTCACGCTCGGCCTCCAGCATGTGCTGGTGATGTATGCGGGTGCCGTCGCGGTGCCGTTGATCGTGGGCCGGGCGCTGGGGCTGTCGCCGCAGGATGTGGCCATCCTGATCAGCGCCGACCTGTTCGCCTGCGGTGTCGCGACACTGGTGCAGACGGTGGGCTTCCCCGGCGTCGGCATCCGGTTGCCGGTAATGATGGGCGTCACCTTCGCCTCGGTGGGACCGATGCTAGCGATGGCCGGCAACGCCGATGTGGGCCTGCTCGGCATCTACGGCGCGGTGATCGCGGCCGGCATCTTCGGCGTGGTCGTCGCCCCGTTCGTCAGCCGCCTGCTGCCCTTGTTCCCGCCGGTGGTCACGGGCACGATCATCCTGGTCATCGGCATCTCGCTGATGCGCGTCGGGATCAACTGGGCCGGGGGCGGCCTGCCCATGCTCACCAAGGTGATCGACGGCCAGAGCTACAGCTTCGTTAACCCGGCCTACGGTGAGCTGGGCGGGCTGGGCATCGCGCTGTTCGTGCTGCTCGTCATCCTGGTGCTGACCAAGTACGGCAAGGGCTTCGTCGGCAACGTGGCCGTGCTGCTCGGCATCGTCGTGGGCTCGGTGCTGGCGGCGCTGATGGGGCGGATGCATTTCGAGAAGGTCGCCGCGGCGCCGATGTTCGACATCGTCTACCCGTTCCATTTCGGCCTGCCGACCTTCGACCTTGTCGCGATCGCCACCATGTGCCTGGTGATGATCGTGGTCATGATCGAGTCCACCGGCATGTTCCTGGCCCTATCCGACATGACCGAGCGCCCGATCGACGAGGCCTCGCTCACCAAGGGCCTGCGGGCCGACGGCGTCGGCACCATCATCGGCGGCGTGTTCAACACCTTCCCCTACACCTCCTTCTCGCAGAACGTGGGCCTGGTCGGCGTCACGGGCGTGAAATCGCGCTGGGTCACGGCCACGGGCGGCATCATCATGCTGCTCCTGGGCCTGCTGCCGAAGATGGCGGCCCTGGTGGAATCGGTGCCCGTCGTCGTGCTGGGCGGGGCCGGGCTCGTGATGTTCGGCATGGTGGCCGCCACCGGTGCACGCATCCTGGGTGCCGTCGACTTCCGCACCAACCGCCACAACCTGTTCGTGGTCGCCCTGTCGATCGGCTTCGGCATGATCCCGCTGGTGGCCCCAAACTTCTTCAAGCAGCTGCCGCACGAGCTGCACCCGCTCCTGGAATCCGGCATCCTGCTGGCGGCGATCGCTGCCGTGCTGCTCAACGTCTTCTTCAACGGCATCGTCTCCAGCGCCGAAGCGCGGGCTGCGGCCGCCGCCAACACGCACGGCGCCGAGGCTTGAGCCTGGAGCGCCATCTTGGGAGCCCGTTCGATGCGTAATCGCGTCCGTTTCCTCCTGGGCCACGAGCCACGCGAGATCGAGCGCGTCGATCCGACGATGACCGTGCTCGACTGGCTGCGGCTTGCCGAGCGCCGGACGGGCACCAAGGAGGGTTGCAACGAGGGCGACTGCGGTGCTTGCACCGTCGTCCTCGCGCGGCCGGAGGGCGGCCGCCTGACCTACCGGGCGGTCAATGCCTGCATCCAGTTCGTGGCGACGCTGGACGGCTGCCAGCTGCTCACCGTCGAGGACCTGAAAGCCGCCGACGGCGCGCTGCACCCGGTGCAGCAGGCCATGGTCGACTGTCACGGCTCGCAGTGCGGCTTCTGTACCCCCGGCTTCGTGATGTCGATGTTCGCGCTCACGCGGGCAGCGGACGAGCTGCCCGGCGAGGCGGCGATCGACGACGCGCTGGCCGGCAATCTCTGCCGCTGCACCGGCTACGCGCCCATCGTCCGGGCCGTGCAGCAGGCCTATGCGTCCGGCCCGCGGCAGGATGCCATCGAGGCCTTCGCCGGCGACACGCTGGCAAGGCTGGAGGCGCTTCAGGACGAGGAGACCCTGGTGGTCGGCGACAATGGGCGGCGGTTCATCGCCCCCGCCACTGTCGATGCGCTGGCCGAGCTGCTGCTGGCCGAGCCCACGGCCACCATCGTCGCCGGCTGCACCGATGTCGGCCTGTGGGTCACCAAGCAGATGCGCCGGCTCGATCCGGTGGTGTATATCGGTCGGGTGCGCGAGCTGCAGCAGATAGCGACCACGCAGGACAGCATCGAGATCGGCGCCGGGGTCAGCCATGCCGAGGCGATGACCGTGCTGGCGCAGCACTATCCCGACATGGGCGAGATGTGGCGGCGCTTCGCCTCGGTGCAGATCCGCAATGCCGGCACCGTGGGCGGCAACGTCGCCAACGGCTCGCCGATCGGCGACGGCTCGCCGGCTCTGATCGCGGCCGGGGCCACCTTGCACCTGCGCCGCGGCGGCGAGCGGCGATCGCTACCGATCGAGGATTTCTTCGTCGCCTATGGCAAGCAGGACCGGCGGCCCGGCGAGTTCGTCGAGCGGATCAGCGTCCCGCTCCCGGCCCCGGGCACCCGCTACCGCGCCTACAAGATCAGCAAGCGCTTCGACCAGGACATCTCCGCGGTGATGGCGGCCTTCCGGCTGCGGGTCGACGGTGGGAACGTGGTCGACGCCAGGCTCGCCTATGGCGGCATGGCGGCCACGCCGAAACGGGCGGCGAACGCCGAGGCCGCGCTCGTCGGCCGGCCGTGGACGGAGGCCAGCCTCACTGCGGCGATGACGGCGCTGGAGGATGACTTCCAACCCCTGACCGACATGCGCGCGTCGGCCACCTATCGGCTCAAGGTCGCCCGCAACCTGTTGCGTCGCCTGCATGTCGAGACCACGAGCAGCATCGAGACCCGCCTCGTCGGCGACCGGAGCCTGGCCCATGTCTGATCGTCTCCACGGTGGCGCGCACGCTTCCAAGTCGCACGACAGCGCTTTCCGCCACGTCACCGGCGAGGCGCTCTACATCGACGACCTACCCGAGCCGGCCGGCCTGCTGCATGTGCAGCTGGGCCTCAGCGCCAAGGCGCATGCGCGGCTGGGCAAGGTGGACCTGTCGGCGGTGCGCGCCGCCGAGGGCGTGGTCTGCGTGCTCACGGCGGCCGACGTGCCGGGCGAGAACGACGTCAGCCCGACCCATCGGCATGATGAGCCGCTGCTGGCAACCGATCTCGTCCAGTTCGTGGGCCAGCCGATCTTCGCCGTGGCCGCGCGCACCCGGGATCTCGCCCGGCGCGCCGCTGCCTTGGCCGTGATCGAGTACGAGGAGCTACCGGCGATCCTCGACGCCGAGGCGGCGATGCCCACCGGCACGCTGGTGACCGACCCGCTGACGCTGCGGCGCGGCGACGCCAAGGCGGCGATCGCGGCTGCACCCCGGCGGCTCAAGGGCCGGATGCACATTGGCGGGCAAGAGCATTTCTACCTGGAAGGACAGATCGCCCTGGCCGTGCCGGGCGAGCAGGACGAGGTCACCGTCTACTCCTCGACCCAGCACCCGAGCGAGATCCAGCACATGGTGGCCAAGGTGCTGGACGTCGCCTCGCATGCGGTCACGGTCGAGATCCGCCGCATGGGCGGCGCCTTCGGCGGCAAGGAGACGCAAGGCAACCTGTTCGCCTGCATCGCCGCCATCGTCGCCAAGAAGACGGGGCGCGCGGCCAAGGCCCGCCCCGACCGTGACGACGACATGATCGTCACCGGCAAGCGGCACGATTTCGTCGTCGACTACGAGGTGGGGTTCGACGACGACGGCCGCATCCAGGGTCTCGACATGACCTATGCCGCGCGCTGCGGCTGGTCGTCGGACCTGTCCGGTCCGGTCACCGACCGGGCCTTGTTCCACGCCGACAACTGCTACTGGCTGCCGGCGGTCGAGCTGCGCTCACTGCCGCTCAAGACCAACACCGTCTCCAACACGGCCTTCCGGGGCTTCGGCGGGCCACAGGGCATGGTCGGCGGCGAGCGGGTGCTGGAGGAGGTCGCGTACGCCGTCGGCCTCGACCCGCTCGAGGTCAGGAAGCGCAATTTCTACGGGATCGGCGAGCGCAACGTCACGCCCTACCATCAGACCGTCGAGGACAATGTCGTCCACGAGGTCGTGGCCCAGCTGGAGCGCAGCGCCGAGTACGCGTCGCGGCGGGAGGCGGTCCGCACCTTCAACGCGACCAGCCCGGTCCTCAAGCGCGGTCTGGCGCTGACCCCGGTCAAGTTCGGCATCTCGTTCACGATGACCGCCTACAACCAGGCCGGTGCCCTGGTGCACGTCTACAACGACGGCAGCGTGCACCTGAACCATGGCGGCACGGAGATGGGGCAGGGGCTTCACACCAAGGTGGCCCAGGTGGTGGCCGAGGAGTTCCAGATCGACGTCGACAAGGTCCGGATCACCGCCACGACCACCGGCAAGGTGCCGAACACGTCGGCCACCGCCGCGTCGTCGGGCACCGATCTGAACGGGCAGGCGGCGCTGGCCGCGGCCCGGGCGATCAAGGGCCGGCTGATCGACTTCGCCGCCGAGCACTGGTCGGTGCCACGCGACCAGATCGAGTTCCTGCCCAACCGGGTGCGCGTCGGCAATCAGGAGATCCCCTTCCGCGCCCTGATCTGGCAGGCCTACATGGGCCGCATCTCGCTCTCCTCGACCGGCTTCTACAAGACGCCCAAGATCCACTGGGACCGTGCCAGCGGCACGGGCCGGCCGTTCTATTACTTCGCCTATGGCGCCGCCTGCAGCGAGGTGACCGTCGACACGCTCACCGGCGAGTACAAGGTGGACCGCGTCGACATCCTGCATGACTGCGGCAAGTCGCTGAACCCGGTTCTGGACATCGGCCAGGTCGAGGGGGGCTTCATTCAGGGCATGGGCTGGCTGACCACCGAGGAGCTGTGGTGGGATCCGCAAGGTCGCCTGCGCACGCACGCGCCCAGCACCTACAAGATCCCCGCCTGCGGCGACCGCCCGCACACCTTCAACGTCGCCCTGCTGGAGCAGACGCCGAACCGCGAGGACACGATCTTCCGCTCCAAGGCCGTGGGCGAGCCACCCTTGATGCTGGGGATCTCCGTCCTCCACGCGATCTCCGATGCGGTCGCCAGCGTCGCCGACTACAGGCACTGCCCGCGGCTGGATGCGCCGGCGACGCCGGAGCGCGTGCTCGACGCCATCGACGCGTTGCGCGAGCGCGTTGCATGAACCAGGTACTGGCGCCGCGGCTGCACGACCTGCTCTCGGCCGGCGAGCCGGTGGTGCTGGTCGAGGTCGCGGTCGCCAAGGGGAGCACGCCGCGCGAGGCCGGTGCCGCGATGCTGGTGACGGCCACGGCCTGTCTCGGCACCATCGGCGGCGGCAGGCTGGAGTGGGAAGGCATCGCCGGTGCCCGCCGGCTGCTGGAAGAAGGCGGCCAGGACCAACTGCTGGAGCTGCCGCTGGGGCCGGCCGTGGGCCAGTGCTGCGGCGGGCACGTGACACTGCGCCTGGTGCGTGCGGGGGCGGTCGAGGTCGACACGCTCGAGGCTGCCGAGAGGGCAGCGGCGGCGAGTCTGCCGTCGGTGCTGCTGTTCGGCGCCGGTCATGTCGGGCGCGCCCTGGCCGCTGCCCTGGCGCCGTTGCCGCTGCGGTTGACCTGGATCGACGGCCGCGCGCACGAGTTTCCTGAGCCGCCCGTGGCCGGCGTCGAGGTGGTGGTCACCGACCGCCCGCTTGCCCTGGTTGAGGCGGCACCCGCGGGCAGCGCCTGCTTCGTGCTCACCCACAGCCACAGCCTCGACTTCACGCTGTGCAGCGCCGTGCTCCAGCGCGGTGACTTCGCCTATCTCGGCCTGATCGGCTCGCTGACCAAGCGGGTCAAGTTCGAGCGCGGCTTCGCCGAGCTGGGCCTTCCGGCCGCACGGATCGCGGCCATGGCCTGCCCTATCGGCGGCGATCGGCTGCGCGACAAGCGGCCGGCCGTGATCGCGGCACTGGCCGCCGCCGAGGTGCTGATCGCACTGGCAAGCCCGCAGGATTGCGCGGGTGTTCAACCCAAGTCGGCCGACAGAGCCGCGACGGAAAGGGCAGCATGAGCGACTCCACAACAATGGCGGCACCGCCGCGCCTCGAGCTGCGGGGGATCACCAAGCGGTTCCCGGGCGTGGTCGCCAACTCGGACGTCAGCTTCAGCGTCGCTCCCGGCGAGGTCCACGCGCTGCTGGGGGAGAACGGCGCCGGCAAAAGCACGCTGGTGAAGATCATCTACGGCGTGCTGCATGCCGACGAGGGCGAGATCCTTTGGGACGGCAAGCCGGTCCAGGTTGCCGACCCGCATGCCGCCCGGGCGCTGGGCGTGGGCATGGTGTTCCAGCACTTCTCGCTGTTCGAGGCGATGACGGTGCTGGAGAACGTGGCGCTGGGGGTCGACGGTGTGACTGACATGAAGGCGCTGGCGACCCGGGTGCGCGAGGTCAGCCACGCCTACGGCCTGCCGCTCGAGCCCGAGCGCGAGGTGCACACGCTCTCGGTCGGCGAGCGCCAGCGGATCGAGATCGTCCGCTGTCTCTTGCAGAACCCGCGTTTGCTGATCATGGACGAGCCGACCTCGGTGCTGACGCCGCAGGAGGTCGACAAGCTGTTCGAGACCCTGCGCAAGCTCGCGGCCGAAGGCGTGTCGATCCTCTACATCAGCCACAAGCTGCACGAGATCAAAGCGCTCTGCGACGGGGCCACCATCCTGCGCGGTGGCAAGGTCGTGGGCACGTGCGATCCCAAGGTCGAGACCGCGCGCGGCATGGCGCAGCTGATGATCGGGGCCGAGCTGCGCACGCCGACGCGCCGCGCCGGGCAGACGCTGGGTCAGGTCCGGCTCGCCGTCGAGCATCTCGACCTGGCTTCGGAGGAGGCGCACGGGGTCGACCTCAAGCGCGTCGGCTTCGAGGTCCGCGCCGGCGAGATCATGGGCATCGCCGGGGTCGCCGGCAACGGCCAGAACGAGCTGATGCTGGCGCTCAGCGGCGAGCGCACGTCCGAACCCGAGACCGCGATCCGCATCGACGGCAAGCCGGTGGCCGGGCTCGGGGCGGCGCAGCGGCGAGCACTCGGCATGTGCTGCGTGCCCGAGGAGCGCAACGGCCATGCCGCCGTGCCGGAGATGAGCCTCGCCGACAATGCGGTGCTCAGCGGCTACCGGCGCATGGGCTTTCTGGCCGGGGGCTTCATTCGCGCCGCCAAGGCGCGCGCCTATGCCTCGCGGGTCATCAAGGAGTTCGACGTGCGCACGCCCGGCGTCGACACGCTGGCGCGCAGCCTGTCGGGCGGCAACCTGCAGAAATTCGTGGTCGGCCGGGAGGTCCTGCAGGATCCGGGCGTGCTGGTGGTCTCGCAGCCCACCTGGGGCGTGGACGCCGGTGCGGCCGCCGCGATCCATCAGGCGCTGATCACGCTGGCGGCCAACGGCGCCGCCGTGCTGGTGGTCTCGCAGGACCTGGACGAGCTGTTGATGCTCACCGACCGCCTGGCGGTGATCAATGTCGGGGTGCTGTCGGAGCCGATGGCCACGGCTAGCGCCTCGGTCGAGGAGATCGGCCTGCTGATGGGCGGTGCCCACGGCATGAGCGCCGCCGACACCAATGCCGAGGGGCTGGCCCATGTCGCTTAAGATCGAGCCACGGCGGACCATCTCCTGGCAGATGCTCTACCTGACGCCACCGTTGGCGGTACTGCTGACCGTGCTCACCGGCTTCGTCCTGTTCATCTTCATGGGCTACCCGCCGTTCAAGGCGCTGATGAGCTTCTTCGTCTCGCCGCTGCTGACCTTCTACGGCCTGTCCGAGCTCGGCGTGAAGGCGGCGCCGCTGATCATGATCGCGGTCGGCCTCGCCATCGGCTTTCGCGCCAATGTGTGGAACATCGGTGCCGAGGGCCAGCTGACGCTGGGCGCCCTGGCGGGCGGCGGCGTGGCGCTGGCCACCTGGGGCCAGGCGGGCTTCTGGATCCTGCCGACTATGCTGGCGGCGGGCTTCCTGGGTGGCCTCGCCTACGCGGCGATCCCGGCCTTTCTCAAGGCCAAGTTCGACGTGAGCGAGATCCTGACCAGCCTGATGCTGACCTACGTGGCGACGTTGCTGCTCAGCATCATGGTCTACGGCCCGTGGAAGGACCCGGAAGGCTACGGCTTCCCGCAATCGCGCATGTTCACGGACGCTGCGATCGTGCCCATCATCGTCGAGGGTACGCGGCTGCATATCGGGGCGCTGATCGCGCTCGCCGTGGCCGTTGGTGCGTGGCTGGTGATGGCCCGGGCCATCATCGGCTTCGAGATCAAGGTGGTGGGGCAGGCCCCGGCCGCCGCACGGTTCGCGGGCTTCAGCCGCAAGAAGGTGATCTGGCTCTGCCTGCTGCTCAGCGGTGGTCTCGCCGGTCTCGCCGGCACGATCGAGGTCTCCGGCCCGATCGGCCAGATCATCCCCGTGCTGACGCCGGGCTACGGCTTCACCGCGATCATCGTGGCGTTCCTCGGGCGCCTGCACCCGCTGGGGATCATCCCGGCCGGCCTGCTGGTGGCGCTGTCCTACATCGGCGGCGAGAACGCGCAGGTCGAGGTCGGCGTGCCGCAAGGTGTCACCGGCCTCTTCCAGGGGCTGCTCCTGTTCTTCCTGCTCGCCTCCGACTTCCTCGTCCGCTACCGCATCAGCTTCATTCAGCCGCGCCGGGAGGTCGCCGCCGCATGACCCTGGAAGCCGTCATCCCGATCCTGCTCACCATCATCAGCGCGGCCACGCCGCTGCTGCTGGCCGGCATCGGCGAGCTCGTAACCGAGCGCTCGGGTGTGCTCAACCTCGGTGTCGAGGGCATGATGCTGGCAGGGGCGGTCACCGCCTTCGCGGTGACCTTCGCCAGCGGCAGCTACACGCTGGGCATCCTCGCCGCAGCGCTGGCCGGCATGGCCATGGCCTTCGTCTTCGGCGTCCTCACGCTGACCCTGGTCAGCAATCAGGTGGCCACCGGCCTGGCGCTGACCCTGTTCGGCCTCGGCCTCAGCGCGCTCCTCGGCGCCGGCTTCGTCGGCTCGCCCATCGCACCGCTGCCCAAGCTCGCCATCCCGGGCCTGTCCTCCATCCCCGTTCTCGGGCCGGTGCTCTTCCATCAGGATGCGCTGGTCTACCTGTCGGTGGCGCTGACCGTGGGCGTCGCTTGGTTTCTCAAGCGGACGCGTGGCGGCATGATCCTGCGCGCCTGTGGCGGCTCCGACGTGTCGGCGCATTCGATCGGCTACGACGTCATCCGCATCCGCTACTATGCGGTCCTCTTCGGCGGCCTGTGCGCGGGCCTGGGCGGCGCCTTCCTGTCGCTCGCCTACACGCCGATGTGGGTCGAGAACATGACGGCGGGCCGCGGCTGGATCGCGCTGGCGCTGGTCGTGTTCGCCTCCTGGCGCCCCTTGCGCCTGCTGGCGGGCGCCTACCTGTTCGGCGGCGTCACCATCCTGCAGCTCTACGTTCAGGGCATGGGCGGGATCGGCGTCCCGGCGCAGGTGATGTCGATGCTGCCCTACCTCGCCACCATCGTCGTGCTGACCGTCATCTCGGCCGGGTCGGTGCGCGGACGGCTGGATGCGCCGGCCTGCCTCGGCAAGCCGTTCCGGCCGGCGACGTGATAGACAAGCTCACCAAGAGGGAGACCAACGACATGTCCTTGCTGATCCGGCGCCGGGGCTTCGTGCTCGGCACCGCCGCGACCGGGCTGGGCCTCGCGGCCGGTGTCCGGCCGACCTACGCCGACGACCCGCTCAAGGTGGGCTTCATCTATGTCGGCCCCGCCAGCGACAATGGCTGGACCTACCGCCACGACGTGGCGCGCAAGGAGGTCGAGGCGGCGTTCCCGGGCAAGGTCACCACGACCGCGGTCGAGAGCGTGGCCGAGGGCCCGGACGCCGAGCGCGTGATCCGTCAGCTGGCCTCGACCGGCCACGGGCTGATCTTCACGACCTCGTTCGGCTTCATGAACCCGACGCTGAAGGTGGCTAAGCAGTTCCCGAACGTTAAGTTCGAGCACGCCACCGGCTACCAGGTGGCGCCCAACGTCGCCGTCTACAACGCGCGCTTCTACGAAGGCCGGGCCGTGATCGGCACCATGGCCGGCATGATGAGCAAGTCCGGCGTCGTCGGCTATATCGGCTCCTTCCCGATCCCCGAGGTCGTGATGGGGATCAACGCCTTCACGCTCGCCGCACAGAAGATCAACCCGAACATCCAGACTAAGGTGGTCTGGGTCAATTCGTGGCACGATCCCGGCAAGGAAGGCGATGCCGCCAAGACCCTGATGGACCAGGGTGCGGACATAATCTCGCAGCACACCGACAGCGCCGCACCGCTGCAGCAGGCAGAGCAGCGCGGCATGCACGGCTTCGGCCAGGCGGCCGACCAGAGCGCCTTCGCTCCCAAGGGGCAGCTGACGGCGATCATCGACAACTGGGGGCCGTATTACATCCAGCGTACCCAGGCGGTGCTGGACGGCACCTGGCAATCGCACAATGTCTGGTACGGCCTCAAGGAGGGCATGGTCAGCATGGCGCCTTATGGGCCGGACGTCCCAGCCGATGTCGCGGCGGCAGTCGATACGGTCAAGGCCGAGATCATCGCGGGCACGCGGCATCCGTTCACCGGCCCGATCCTCGACCAGACCGGGGCCGAGAGGGTCGGCGCAGGGCTGACCATCCCGGATGCCGACCTCGCCAAGATGGACTGGTACGTCAAGGGCGTGCAGGCCTGACATGCGAAGCCGCACCCTCTCGGGATGAGAGGGTGCGGCGCGGGATCTACCTAGCAGGTCAGACGGCGGGCGGTGCCCGGCCGCGCGACACATGCATGATCAGGCTGATAACCAGCAAGACGAGGAAGACGAAGAACAGGATCTGCGCAATGCCTGCCGATGCGGAGGCAATGCCACCGAAGCCGAACAGGCCGGCGACCAAGGCTACGACCAAGAACAACAATGCCCAATACAACATCGTGGGTGCTCCTTGACCTGTTTTGTGGCACTTGGCGTGGCCAAGGCCGCTATGCGGATAAGAACGCAGCTAGGGTCATTTCGGTTCCCGACCGGCTAGCAGTGTGATATTCAATGTCTGCTTGGCTCTGGCCCGCAATGGTCGTGCCGACTGTCTGCCATCACGGATGACAGCACGGCATTTGAGTCGGTTACCGGGTGCTGAAGGAGGGCTTGCTAGCGGCCGACGCCGGCTCGGGCATCCAGGAGGCGCTTCTCACGCCGCGTCAGCATATTGCGTGCGATCACCCACGCCAGCGGTGCCGCGATGAGCAGGCTCAGCGCGGCGGCACCATAATACAAGCCGGCGGCGACCTCGAAGTCACGCACCACGCCAGGCAGCAGGGCGATCAAGATAGCCAAGGCACCGAAGGTCACGGCGGCGACGGGCAGGTAGGCCAGGGCAGCGAGTTTGAGCATCGCACTCACCTCCATGTTCGAGGCGAAATCAAACCTTCCCTAATCAAGTCGTCGGCCATCGGTTTGGTTCCGATAGCCGGCCCCGGCCTCGAATCGGCAGCGAGCAGATGAGGGGGATCGCCCCGAGGCGGGTGGAGTTTAGCTGCGGCCTATACACGGCGCCGGACCCGCAAGATCGTCTGGAGCGGAAACGACGGCTGCACGAGGAGCACGGCTTCACGGCGGTCAGGCTGAGCTCGCACCGGCGTGACCTGCACGATGCGGTATGCTGGGCGATCGACCGCTATCTGCCGAAGGACGCCCGCCAATGTGTGAGCCGCCGGACAGCAGACGGCCCCGAGCGATTGCCCGGGGCCGTTCCGATGTCATCAACGGAAAACGAAGCGCGCGCCCTGTGACCGCGGGCGCGCGCGACCTTCGATCCGTTGCAGCTGCTTAGGCGGCGACCGACTTCAGCTCGGTGACGGTGGCCTGGCCACGCTCGGTCAGAAGCTCGGCGACGCGCTTCTGGGCCGCGACCGCGAGGTCCACGACCTCCTTGGCGACCGAGGCGGCCTTCTCGCCGGCGGCCTTCACGGTCTCGACCTTAGGCAGCTCCTTGCTCTCGACCGCAGCCTTGGCCTCGGCCACGGCGCCCTCGACGTAGCCGTACTGCACCTTGGCGATCGCCTCGGCGGCACCGAGAAGCACGGTCTGCGCCTCATGGGCGGCGGCGAGATTGGCCTTCTGCACCGCGAACAGCGCGTCCAGGTCGAACTTCGGGAGCTTAAATTCAGGCATGGGAAATGCAGGCTTGGCCATCAGGGCTGTCCTCGGCTTGTTGCGATGCACCATAGATAGGGGCTATCACTGCCAATAATCAAGAGGGCTTTGCTGCATTGCGAAGATGTTTTCATCAATGCACGATCCCCATCAGCCCCGTTGCATGGCGGACACGGTCAGGAAAAGCACTGGTATCATCACTGGATGAATTCGCCAGGCCCTTACCAGGCTTGGTGATCATCCATTGGATTGGCAGCAAGCATTCAGTCGTTTGCGCTGCGTCGCAGCATAGGCTTGAACGAAGAGATACTATCGAGGGATCCTTTTTCCACCAGTCAGCCAGCCGGCGACGAAGCCGCCGGCATGCGCCGCATAAGCAATCGGGCTATCGCGGAGCACGAGCACGCCCACCAAGTTGAAACCAATGAAGAACAAGCCATAGACCAGCACCGCCTGATCGAGGTGCCCGAAACCGCGACCGACGCGCAATTGGCGCAAGGACCAGCCGATCAGCGCCGCCACCGATGCCGAAGCGCCGATGAGAATCGCGTCGCCGCCCACCGCATATTGCACTGCAGCATGCGTGGCCGCGCCCGCGATGGAGCCTGCCAGCAGCAACATGACCAGGGCCCGGGCACCATGCCGGCGCTCGACCAGGGGTGCCAGGATCACCACGCCCAGCAGGTTGCCCACCAGATGCATCATGCTGGCGTGCAACAGGCCATAGGTCACCGCGCCGACGAGCCAAGGCACCGGATTCGCGCGCGGGTCGAAGGACAGCCACACCAGCATCGGCCAATTCAGGGCCGGAATCAGGCTCGCCACGTAGCATAGGATCAGCAGCGCTGCGGTGACCTTGGTCGCCGGCGGCAGGTTGACGATGGGCGGTGACCGCCGGCCGGCGGGAGGCCTGGAATACATCAGCTGCGCAGGAACGCCGCGATTTCGTCGATCGCCCGCTGCGCGTCCGCGACCAATCCGGCCATCTGCAGGAAGCCGTGGACCATGCCCGGGTAGCAGCGGTAGTGCACCTCCACCCCGGCAGCTTCGAGCCGCTGCGCATAGGCTTCGGCCTCGTCCCGCAGGCTGTCGTACTCGGCCGCGATGATCAGGGCCGGCGGCAGACCACCCAGATCGGCGGCCCACAGCGGCGACAGCCGCGCCTCACGCAGATCGGCGCCGGTGCCGGCATACTGGCGATAGTACCAGGCGAGGTCTGCGCGCGGCACGAGGCACTCGGTCTCCAACATGGCGATCGAGGGGAACGACAGGGTGAGGTCGGTGACCGGCTGCAACAGGATCTGGCGGGTGATCGTCACCAAATCCAAGGAGCGGCCGAGCAGGGCTACCACGGCCGCGAGATTGCCACCGGCGCTCTCACCGCAGACGGCGAACCCGTCGGCCGAGCCTCCCAACTCTGCGGCGTGCGCATGGGCCCAGCTCGTGGCTGCCAGGACGTCGTCGAGCGCGGCTGGAAACGGGTGCTCGGGTGCCAGACGGTAAGCCACGGAGATCGTGATGCGGCCCGTGGACTGGGCGAGACGGCGGCAGAACGCGTCCGTCTCGGCGAGCCCGCCCTTCACCCAGCCGCCGCCATGGAAGTACATCAGCAGGGCCGGGGAGGGTGCCGCCTGCGGATGGTAGACGCGAACCGGCACGTCTTCGACCAGGCGGTCCTCGACGGCGACCACTGGAACGGGTGGGCCGGTGAGAGCGGGCGTCCACAGCTTGGCGAAGCCATCGCGCACGGCGGCAATGGGCATCTCCCACTGCTGCGCCGTGGTATGCGCGAGCTTGGTCTCGATCAGCCGCGCCAATGGTGGTGCGAGCGGCATGATGCAGCCGAAGCCGGGCTGGCGCTCAGGCGGCGCGGTAGAGCCACGGTGCGCTGGCGCGCTGGCCCTGCTCGAAACGATCGATGGTCGCCGCCTGCTGCAGCGTCTCGCTGATCTCGTCGAGCCCGTTCAGCAGCTTGTGGCGATGGCTGGGGTCGAGGTCGAAGGGGATCGGCTCGTTGCCCATCGGGCGATGGATCAGATGCTGCTCGAGATCCACGGTGAAGGTGGGGTCGACGGCGACCTCGGCCTCGTGGATCAGCAGATCGCACTCGTCCTTGCTGAGCACGATCGGCAGGATGCCGTTCTTGAAGCAGTTGCTGTAGAAGATGTCCGCGAAGCTCGGGGCGATCACGCAGCGGATGCCGAAATCGAGCAGCGCCCAGGGTGCGTGCTCCCGGCTGCTGCCGCAGCCGAAGTTCTCGCCGGCGATCAGGATCTGGGCGTTGCGCCAGGGCTCACGGTTCAAGATGAACTCGGGATGCTCGGCGCTGTCCTCGCGGTAGCGCATCGATTCGAACAGCGCCACGCCCAGGCCCGTGCGCTTGATCGTCTTCAGCCACTTGGCCGGGATGATCATGTCCGTGTCGATGTTGGCCATCGGCAGGGGTGCTGCGATACCGGTGAGCTTGGTGAAGGGCTGCATGGGGCGGCTCGACTGGTTGCGGGTGGGGCAGGATTGGGGGGCGTTTTGTCGTCTATGCCAGAAAACTTCCAGTCCGGAGTGAGGGCGGGCCCGGGCCGGCTGCGGCGGTACGAGTTCTGGAGCAGCTCCGCTGCC
>JAPJRA010000694.1 GCA_030824835.1 Geminicoccaceae bacterium
GTGCTGCAGCGGTTCAAGAAGGTGGCGGCCACGGACGACTCGTTTGCGGCGCCGCCGCCCGAGATCGGTGGCGACGACATGCCCCTGCGCCTGCCCGAGATGAGCGGAATGCCGTCGGAGTAGGGTAGGTCTAAGCGCGAAGCAGGGGGCTCGATCCGGCCGGGTCGGGCCCCCTTTTCGTTGGTGCCGCAGGCGGCAGGTCGGATAGGCTGCGCCCATGCTATTCACCCGTCATCTGCGTCGCCATCGTGCCATCTGGCTTTCGGGCAAGGTCTGGCGTGGCAGGCTGGTGTTCACCATCGGTGCTGTCGCCATCGGTATCGCCGCCGTGCTGTTCGCCCACGCTGCCGACCTCGCGACCGAACTGTTCAGCTGGCTGCGCGTGCGCTGGCCCTACCTGCCCCTGGCGCTGACGCCGTTAGGCTTCGGCTTTTGCGCCTGGGGTGCCAAGCGCTGGTTCGAGGGAGCGCAAGGTAGCGGCATTCCCCAGGCGATCGCCGCGAGGCGCACGCGTGACCCGGCGCATCGCCAACACCTGCTGGGCGCGCGGGTGACGTTGGGCAAGGTCGGCCTGACGGTGCTCGGGCTGGGTGTCGGTGCATCGATCGGACGTGAGGGGCCGACCGTGCAGGTGGGGGCCTCGATCATGCTGGCGGTGGCCGGCATCGCCGGCGTCGGTCGGGTACGCGGGCTGGTGCTGGCGGGAGCGGCCGCGGGCGTCGCCGCCGCCTTCAACACCCCGCTGGCGGGTGTCGTGTTCGCGATCGAGGAGATGGCCAAGGAGTTCGAGCACCGGATCAGCGGCCCGGTGGTCGGCGCCGTCGTGCTCGCCGGCATCACCGGACTGGCCCTGGTAGGTGACTATCGTTATTTCGGCCGGACCGCCGCGCAGCTCGGCACCGCCCAGGATTGGCTGGCGGTACCGCTCTGCGGCATCGTCGGCGGACTGCTCGGCGGCATGTTCAGCCTCGGCGTGGTCACCATGGCCACCCGGCGGCATGGGCTGGTCGGCGTGGTCAAGTCCTGGCCCGTCTGCTTTGCCGTCGCCTGCGGCCTGGGTGTGGCCGTTCTCGGCCTGCTCACCGACGGTTATGCCACGGGCACGGCCTACGAGCAGGCACGTGACCTGTTGGAGCACGGTGTGGCGATGCCGTGGTGGCAGGCGCCGCTCAAGCTGGTGGCAACCCTGCTGTCGTCGGTCAGCGGCATCCCCGGGGGTCTGTTCGCGCCGTCGTTGTCGGTTGGCGCGGGGCTGGGCCCGGCCCTTGCCACCATTGTGCCGCAGCTTGATCTGCGGGCGCTCAGTCTGTTGGCGATGGTGGCCTATTTTGCCGGCGTGGTGCAGGCGCCACTCACCGCCTTCGTCATCGTGCTGGAGATGAGCGAGGGCAGCCGTATGGTCGTCCCTCTGATGGCGACGTCCCTGCTGGCGACGGGGGCATCACGCCTGATCTGTCCACATCCGCTCTATCATGTTTTGTCGCGCAATTTTGACCAGCACCATCCGCATCACGGTGCTAGAGGTCACGGGCGAGACGCGCGGACGCAGCCGCCGAGCTCGGGAACTCCTTAGCCGGTCTGCATCTTCTGCCCCGAACCGCTTGACGCAGGCGGTCATGGGGGCTAGAAGGCCGCACGCTTTATCCATGATGCTGGTGGTGACCCTAGCGGATCAGACGCAGCATCGGATTTACGGCGACTGATGACGGAGCGCGAGCAACCGCCTTATGCGGGTCGCGCCCCTTTGCGTCGAGATGGTGCTTTCGGTGCGTTCAGTCGCGCTGGCAGTGACGGGAAATTCGTGTATGCCGACGATCAACCAGCTGGTGGCCCAGGGCCGCTCCCCCAAGCCGACCCGGAACAAGGTTCCGGCGCTGGAGGAGTGCCCGCAGAAGCGGGGTGTGTGCACCCGGGTCTACACGACGACGCCGAAGAAGCCGAATTCGGCGCTGCGTAAGGTCGCCCGCGTGCGGCTGACCAACGGCTTCGAGGTGACCAGCTACATCCCGGGCGAAGGCCATAACCTGCAGGAGCATTCGGTGGTCCTGATTCGTGGCGGCCGCGTCAAGGATCTGCCGGGCGTCCGTTATCATATCGTCCGCGGTAAGCTCGATACCCAGGGCATCGCCAAGCGGCGCCAGGGTCGGTCGAAGTACGGCGCGAAGCGGCCGAAGTAAGCAGAGGGAATCCGAGCGATGCGTCGCCGTGCTGCGGAAAAGCGTGAAGTCCTTCCCGATCCCAAGTTCGGGGATCAGGTGGTAACCAAGTTCGTCAATTCATTGATGTACGACGGCAAGAAGTCTGTCGCCGAGACCATCCTCTATGCCGCCTTCGATCGTATGAAGGCACGCACGGGCAAGGACCCGGTGGGGATGTTCCACGAGGCGCTGGATAACGTGAAGCCGGCCCTCGAGGTGCGCTCGCGCCGTGTCGGTGGCGCCACCTACCAGGTGCCCGTCGAGGTGCGTCCCGAGCGGCGTCAGGCCCTGGCGATCCGGTGGATCATCCAGATCGCGCAGAAGCGCTCGGAGAAGACGATGACGGAGCGCCTCGCCGGCGAGCTGCTCGATGCGGCCAATGGCCGGGGCGCCGCCTTCAAGAAGCGCGAAGACACGTTGCGGATGGCCGAGGCCAATCGCGCGTTCTCGCATTATCGCTGGTAATGGCCCGGTCGGACCAGGTGAGCTCCCATGGCGCGTGAAATTCCCATCGAGCGATACCGCAATATCGGCATCATGGCCCACATTGATGCCGGTAAGACCACCACGACCGAGCGAATCCTCTACTACACCGGCAAGTCGTACAAGATCGGCGAGGTGCACGAGGGCACCGCGACGATGGACTGGATGGAGCAGGAGCAGGAGCGCGGCATCACCATCAC
>JAPJRA010000695.1 GCA_030824835.1 Geminicoccaceae bacterium
CGGCAGTCTCGGTCAGGACAATCGGGTGGCGCTGATCCTGGTCGACTACCCGCACCAGCGACGGCTGAAGCTGCTGGGCCGGGCGCGGCTGGCGGAGGACGCCGAGACGCTCCGGGCGCTGAGCGTCGACGGCTACCGGGCACGGGTCGAGCGCGGGATCCTGATCACCGTCGAGGCGTTCGACTGGAACTGCCCGCAGCACCTGACCCCGCGCTTCACCGCCGAGGAGATCAAGGCCGCCGTCGCGCCGCTGCATGCCCGCATCGCCGAGCTCGAGGTGGAGCTGGAGACGCTCCGTGGTGCGAACCCATAAGCTCGGGACGACAGATCCGGTTTGTGCGAGGATCGAGCACCGTTCCATCGCGGAGGGAGCACGGTGCCGGACGAGCCGGACGACTGGCGCGAGCTGAACCGCGCCAACTGGGACGAGCGGGTGGCCGTCCATCTGGGCACGGCGGGCTATGATCTCAGCCCCTTGCGCGCGGGCCGGGGGCGGCTGCACCCGATCGAGGAGGCCGAGCTGCGGCCTGTGGCCGGGCAGCGCGTGCTGCACCTGCAATGCCATTTCGGGCGCGACAGCCTGACTCTGGCGCAGCGGGGCGCCGAGGTGGTGGGCCTCGACTTCTCGCCCGAGGCGGTCAAGGCGGCCCGGGCGCTGGCGGTGGAGCTGGGCCTCGCCGACCGGGTGCGCTTCGTCGAGGCGGACCTCTACGACGCGCCGGCGGCCATTCACGAGCCGGCGGCGTTCGATCTGGTCTATGTCACCTGGGGGGCCATCAACTGGCTGCCCGACATCCGGCGCTGGGCCGAGATCGTGGCCTTCTTCCTCAAGCCCGGCGGCACGCTCTACCTCGCCGAGGGTCATCCGGCGGCATTGGTGCACGACGATCTGGCCCCACGGCACGGTGACATGCCGGGCTGGTACGTGCCCTATTTCGAGCGCCGGGCCCTGCTGCTCGACAATCCCACCGACTATGCCGACCCCGAGGCGTGCCTTGCCAACACGCGCACCTGCGAGTGGATGCACACGGTGGGCGAGGTCGTGACCAGCGTCATCGCGGCCGGGCTGCGGCTGTGCTGGCTGCACGAACACGACCGCGTGCCATGGCGGATGTTCGCGCAGCTGGTCGAGGATGCGGACGGCATGTTCGGCTGGCCGGACCAGCCGTGGCTGCCGCTGGCCTTCTCGCTGCGGGCCGAAAAGCCGGGCTGACGCCGCTTCAGTCGATCGGCAGCCTGCGGTCCGTGCACTGGATGGCGGTGACGCCCACCGTGTAGGTGTTGACCAGGTTGCAGGCGGCGAGCCCACCCTCGGCTGGGTCGACGAACCAGATGTTGCGGCCGCCCACCGGCAGCACCGGCCGCGGCGGCGGCACGGCCGTAAGATAGCCCGGCGGCGCCGCGCTGCCGCGATGGACGGGGATCGCCGAGGGCACATCGGCGCTGCCGCCGCGATAGACCAGCACCCGGCCGGCGCCGGGCGGCCGGGGCGGCGTGTAGGCAGCCTCGCCGGCCAGGGCCGGCGCGGCCAGGAGCCAGGCGGCGAAGGCGAGGCGTGGGATCGGGCGCATGCGGCCATCTCCGCGGTGGCGTGGACCATCGCAGGGTTAACGAATGCCGGGCCGCCGTTAACCGCATTCACGCTCGCGCCATACCCGGTGGCCTGCGCCGTTGCCGCTTGTCTCCCTGCCCCCGCCCGGCCAAACATTCCCGCCGGCATGCACCCTGCTGGAGGCACCTTCCATGCAACTGACCTGGCTCGGCCACTCGGCGTTCCATCTCGAGACCGGCGCCCAGAGCATCCTCATCGACCCGTTCTGGACCGGCAACCCGACCTTCCCCGCGGGCTACGAGGACAAGGTGGCGAAGGTCGACACCATCGTCCTGACCCACGGGCACGAGGACCATCTGGGCGACACGGTGCGGCTGGCGAAGAAGTACGGCGCCACGGTCGTGGCCCAGTTCGAGATCTGCATGTACGTCAACGGGCTGGGCGTCGAGAAGCTCGAGCCGATGAACACCGGCGGCGCCATCGAGCGGGACGGGGTCCGCTATGTCATGGTGCCGGCGTTCCACAGCTCGGCCCTGATCCAGGACGGCAAGCCGGTGACGATGGGCGATCCCGCCGGCTTCGTGCTCCAGGCCGACGGCGGCTCGATCTACCACAGCGGCGACACGGCGCTGTTTTCCGACATGGCGCTGATCCAGCGGCTGTACCGCCCCCGGACCGGCCTGATCTGCATCGGCGACCGCTTCACCATGGGCCCGGAAAGCGCGGCCATCGCCTGCAACGAGTTCCTCGACCTGGAGCTGATCGTGCCGATCCACTGGGGCACGTTCGGCCTGCTCTCGGGCGACCCCCAGGACTTCAAGCGCCGGGTCAGCCGCGGCCGCGTGCACGTGGCGGCCCCGGGCGAGCCGTTCGAAGGCTGAGCGGCTGGGCGCTGCGGCAAGGGGCGACGCCGGCCCCCGGGTTCGTTTTGCAACCTCGCTTCCAGCGACCTCCGCCGGCGGGCGGCGCCGGCGGCCGGGTTCGTTTCGCCGTCCCGGCCGCCGGCGGGGCCGTCGGGTTCACACGTGCACGTGCCGGTGCCACGACGCCGGCGGACGTGCGGTAGGGCTTCCCGGGTTCGTTTCGCCGTTGTCCTGACGGCGCCGTCGTCGGTTCGTCCGTGCCGTCCGGCCGAAAGCTGCGCCTGCACGCGGGAGCCTGGCGACGGCTTAGGGTTCGCACGTGCACGGTGCGGTGGATGGTCGGCTGGAAGCTGGACATGGAGGGATCCGGTCCGGTGGCAGGGCGCGGCCAAGCGCCGTACGCGACCAAAGTCTATAGGATCATAGTCCCATTTATATACTTGACGCCACAAGCCATGGGGG
>JAPJRA010000696.1 GCA_030824835.1 Geminicoccaceae bacterium
GCCACGTGCATCTGGACAAGTCCTGCATCATGGATCGCTGTCGCTGCCAGCGCGGCGATCTCGCCGAGGCGATCGAGCTCACCGCCCGGGCCAAGGCCGCGTTCACGACCGAGGACGTGGCGGCACGGGCGCGGCGGACGCTGGAGCGCTGCATCCTGCACGGCACGACGCGGATGCGTACCCACGTCGAGGTCGACCCCGGCATCGGCCTGCGCGGCTTCGAGGGCGTGCTGCCGCTGGTGACCGAATATGCCTGGGCAATCGATCTCGAGATCTGCGTCTTCCCGCAGGAGGGGCTGCTCAACAATCCGGGCACCGAGGAGCTGATGGTGGTGGCGCTGCGCGCCGGGGCCACGGTGGTGGGCGGCGCCCCCTACACCGACAGCGACCCGCACGGGCAGATCGAGCGGCTGTTCGCGCTGGCGCGCAGCTTCGACGCCGACCTCGACCTGCACCTGGATTTCTCCCTCGACCCGGCCGATCTCGACCTGCTGCAGGTGTGCGCGCAGGCCGAGCGCCACGGCCGCGGCGGCAGGGTCACGATCGGCCATGTCAGCAAGCTGTCGATGCTGCCGCCGCCGGCGTTCGACGCCGCCGCACGGCGCCTGGCCGATGCCGGCGTGGCGCTCACCGTGCTGCCGGCGACAGACCTCTATCTGATGGGGCGCGACCGGACCCATGCGGTGCCGCGTGGGGTCACGCCGGCGCACGCCTTGCTGGACCACGGCGTGGTATGCTCGCTCGCCACCAACAACGTCCTCAACCCGTTCACGCCATTCGGCGACGGCTCCCTGCTGCGGATGGCCAATCTCTACGCGCATGTGTGCCAGGCCGGGACCGCGGCTGAGTTGGGCCAGTGCTTCGAGATGGTCACCACGCTGCCCGCCCGGCTGATGAACCTCCGCGACTACGGGATCGCCGTCGGCGCGCCGGCCGATCTGATCGTCCTCGACGCCGCGACGCCCGAGCAGGCCGTGGCGGAGCTTGCGCCCGTGCTGCACGCGTTCAAGCGCGGCCGGCAGACGGTGACCCGCAGCCCGGCGTCGCTGCACCGGCCATAGATGGCCCGCAGGCGTCCGAGCCGGTTACCGGACCCGACGTCAGCATCGTGCGGAGCGTTCGTGCGTCGCGCAGGGCGTCGTCGGCCAGCATGGTGTTGTCGAGATAGACGAAGGCTTCGCTGCCAGCCGCGCGTTGCGCGCCCAGCCAGGCGGCCCAGTCGGCCAGAACCGCCCGCGGATAGCCACCCTGGTAGCGCCGCTCGAGCCCATGCAGCCGGACATAGGCCCGCGAACCGGTGGTTAGGCGTGGCGAGCGCAGACCGGCCAGATCGAAGCACACGAAACTGGCGCCAGCGTCCGTCAACAGCCCGTAGATATCGTCCCGCCACCAGCTCGGGTCGCGAAACTCGAACGCATAGTGATGGTCCGGCGGCAGGTCGGCCAGGAAGCGGGCGAGACGCCGCGGGTCGACGGGGAAGCGGGGTGGCAATTGAAAGAGGATTGGGCCGGCCTTGCTGCCGAGTGGCCCGATGCGGCCGAAGAACATGTCCAGTTGCTCCTGGCAGTCCTCCAGGCGCTGCTCATGCGTGATCGCACGCCAGGCCTTGAGCGCGAAGATGAAGCCGGGCGGTGTCACGGCCGACCAGCGCTCGATCGTCGATGGGGCCGGCAGTCGGTAGAAGGTGGCGTTGAGCTCGACCGTGGTGAAGCTCGTGGCATAGTGGGCCAGCCAATCAGCCTGCTTCATGCCCGGCGGGTAGAACAGCCGGCGCCAATTCGGGTAGCTCCAGCCGGAGGTACCGACGTGGACCAGCCCATCTGATTCCAAGGATGTGTCCACGTCTGCTCATCCAGGCCGGCGGTTCAGTATGCCGATCCGAGGCAATATATACCGGCCGTGTCGTCGATCAGCTCCCGGAGGCCAGCATGTCGAATCCTGTCCGCGTCCTCGTCGTCGGTGTGGGCAACATGGGCCAGAGCCACGCCAGGGCCTATCACCGGCTGGACGGGTTCGAGATCGTGGGCCTGATGAGCCGGCGCATCCGCACCAGCGTCGAGCGGCTGGCGCCGGAGCTGCGCCATTACCCGCTGTTCGAGGATTTCGAGCAGGCCTTGCGCGACACTCGCCCCGACGCGGTCTCGATCAACACCTATCCCGACACGCACGCGGCGCTGGCGCTGCGCGCCATGGACGCGGGCTGCCACGTGTTCCTGGAGAAGCCGATCGCGACCACGGTGGCGGATGCCGAGGCGGTGGTGGCCAAGGCGGTGGCGACCGGGCGCAAGCTCGTCCTGGGCTACATCCTGCGGGTCCATCCGGCCTGGGCGAAGCTGGTCGAGGTCGGCCGGACGCTGGGCAAGCCGCTGGTCATGCGCATGAACCTGAACCAGCAATCCTCCGGCCCGGCCTGGGTGTGGCACAAGCAGCTGATGGAGAGCCTGACTCCCATCGTCGATTGCGGCGTGCACTATGTCGACGTGATGTGCCAGCTCACCCAGGCGCGCCCGGTCCGGGTCCACGGCATCGGCGCCAGGCTCTCGGCCGAGACCAGGCAGCAGAACTACGGCCAGCTGCAGGTCGTCTTCGACGACGGCTCGGTCGGCTGGTACGAGGCGGGGTGGGGACCGATGATGTCCGAGGTCGCCTATTTCGTGAAGGACGTGGTCGGCCCCAAGGGCAGCATCGCCATCGTCGTCCGCCAGGACGGTGCTACCGAGGCCAGCGCCACGCAGGTCAGCGCCAGTGCGGACATCGACCAGCATACCCGGACCAATGCGCTGAAGCTCCACCATGCGCGGTTGGACGAGGACAACCACTTCGCGCAGGCCGACGAATGGCTCGACATGTCCGACGAGCCCGATCACCAGG
>JAPJRA010000697.1 GCA_030824835.1 Geminicoccaceae bacterium
GCATGGTGATCTCCGTGCAGCCGAGGATGACGCCGTCGGCTCCTGCCTGCCGCACTTTGGCGATCTCCCCCACATAGGCCGCCTTCGATTCCGGCAGCACCACGCCGCGGCACAGCTCTTCGTAGATGATGCGGTGCACCAGGGCCTGCCCGGCCTCGTCCGGCACCATGGGCAGGAGGCCGTGCCGCTCGCGCAGCCGACCACTGTAGAAGCTCTCCTTCATCGTGAAGCCCGTGGCGAGCACGGCCGGCCGCCGGCATCCGGCCGCGAGGACCGCCGCTGCCGTGGCGTCGGCGATGTGCAGCAGCGGGATCGAGACCAGGCCCTGCACCTGGTCGGCGAGCTTGTGCATGGTGTTGGTGCACAGGACGAGCGCTTCGGCGCCGGCGCGCTCGAGCCGCAGCGCCGCCTCGCCGAGCCTGGCCGACGCTCCGTCCCAGTCGCCCGCATGCTGCAAATCGGCGATCTCGGCGAAGTCGAACGACCACAGGAGCAGCTCGGCCGAGTGCAGCCCGCCCAGCCGATCGCGTGCCAGCTCGTTGAGGTGCCGGTAGTAGAGAGCCGTGCTCTCCCAGCTCATGCCCCCGATGAGGCCCAGCGTCCGCATGCCCGTCAGCCCCGACCGCTGATCGGGATCGCAGCCCCGGTGACGCCGCTGGCCGCATCGCCCAGGAGGAACGCCACGACCTCGGCGATCTGTTCGGGCGTCACCCACTTGCCGACATCGGCCTTCGGCATGGCGGCCCGATTCTGCGGCGTGTCGATGATGCTGGGCAGGATCGTGTTCACGCGCACGCCGTCCCCCTTGAGCTCGTCGGCTAGGCTCTCGCCCAGGCGCAGCACGGCGCTCTTCGACGCGGCGTAGGCGGACATGCCCTTCTGCGCCTTCAGGGCCGCCACCGCACCGGTATTGACGATGCTCCCCCGCCCGGCCGCCCGCATCGGTGGGATCACCGCGCGGCACATGTTCAAGGTGGTCGCGAGATTGACCTTGAACAGGAACTCCCATTGCGCGGGGTCGGCGTCGTCGATGTCCCCCATGGCGAAGGTGCCCACCGTGTTGACCAGCCCGTCGATCCGGCCGAAGCGCTGCGACGCCTTATCGACCAGGGTCCGGCAGGCATTCGGGTTGGCGAGGTCAATACCGTCGGCCGGCAGGAACCGGTCGGCGGTGAGCCCCTCGAGGCTCCGCTGTAGCGCGTCGGCGGTGCGGTCCATGGCCACCACGCGCCATCCTCGGTCGACGAGCATCCGCACCACGGCGGCACCGAGATTGCCGCCCGCCCCGGTCACGATCGCCACATTGTCGCGCATGCCGGTCCCTTCCCGCGCATTCATCCAGGCGGCGGGATGCTAACGGAACGGGCCGCCGGGTGACAGCGTTCGTGGCGACGGCGCTCTCTACTCCGCGGCCTTCACCTCGTAGCCGAGATCGGCCATCAGCTTCACCAGCAGGTCGGCCGCCGCCTCGGCGATCACCGTCCCGGGCGGGAAGATCGCCTTCGCCCCGGCGGCATAGAGCGCATCGTAGTCCTGGGGCGGGACGACGCCGCCGATCACGATCATGATGTCGCCGCGGCCGCGCGCCTCGAGCTCGCGCTTCAGCTCCGGCACCAACGTGAGGTGGCCGGCGGCCAGCGACGAGGCGCCCACGATGTGGACGTCGTTGTCGACCGCCTGCTGCGCCGCCTCGGCTGGGGTCTGGAACAAGGGGCCGATGTCGACGTCGAAGCCGAGGTCGGCGAAGGCCGTGGCGATCACCTTCTGGCCGCGGTCGTGGCCGTCCTGGCCCATCTTGGCGATCAGGATGCGCGGCCGCCGGCCTTCTGCGGCGGCGAAGCTCTCGACCAGGTCGCGGGCACGGCGGACGCTCACGGGCTCTCCCACCTCCTTGGCGTAGACACCGGCGATCGAGCGGATCTCGGCCACATGGCGGCCCCAGACCTGCTCGAGGGCGGTGGTGATCTCGCCCACCGTGGCCCGGGCGCGGGCCGCCTGCACGGCGAGGTCCAGAAGATTGCCCTCGCCGCTGCCGGCGCATTGGGTGAGCGCCGTCAGCGCCCGCCGGCAGGCGAGCTCGTCGCGCTGGCCGCGCAGGCGCTCGAGCTTGGCGATCTGGCTGGCCCTGACCGCCGAGTTGTCGACCTTGAGGACGGGGATGTCCTCCTTCTCCAGCAGCTTGTACTTGTTGACCCCCACCACCGTCTGCTTGCCGCCGTCGATGCGGGCCTGGGTCTTGGCCGCCGCCTCCTCGATCCGCAGCTTGGGGATCCCCTGCTCGATCGCCCGGGCCATGCCGCCCGAGGCCTCGACCTCCTGGATATGGCCCCAGGCCTTCCTCGCGAGCTCGTAGGTCAGCCGCTCGACATAGTAGCTGCCGCCCCACGGGTCGATCGTGCGGGTGATGCCCGTCTCCTGCTGGATGAAGAGCTGCGTGTTGCGCGCGATCCGGGCCGAGAAGTCGGTCGGCAGCGCCAGGGCCTCGTCCAGCGCGTTCGTATGCAGCGACTGGGTATGGCCGTGGGTAGCCGCCAGGGCCTCGATGCAGGTGCGGGTGACGTTGTTGAACACGTCCTGGGCGGTGAGCGACCAGCCCGAGGTCTGGCAGTGGGTGCGCAGCGCCAGCGATTTCGGGTCCTGGGGCGCGAACGGCTTGACCAGCTTCGCCCACAGCAGGCGGGCGGCGCGCAGCTTGGCCACCTCCATGAAGAAGTTCATGCCGATCGCCCAGAAGAACGACAGGCGAGGTGCGAACGCGTCGACGTCGAGGCCTACCGCCCGACCGCAGCGGATGTACTCGACGCCGTCCGCCAGCGTGTAGGCGAGCTCGAGGTCGGCCGTCGCCCCGGCTTCCTGCATGTGG
>JAPJRA010000698.1 GCA_030824835.1 Geminicoccaceae bacterium
TCGCTGCGAGGCGATCAGGCTGCCGACAAAGGTCTGTTGATCTTGAACCTTGGCGGTCGCCGCCGTCACGGCTGTCACCGTTACTGGCGGCGCCGGCGGCGGCGCGACGGTAGCCTTATGAAACGGGTTGAAGCGATAGAACGCTCCACCCAGCAGCCCAGCGCAGATAACGACGATCGTGAGCCAACCGGCCAACCCCAATCGACGTCGGTGTCCAGGCGCAGCCTTTTCGTCGATGGAACTTCCCACCACGTTCAGGCGGTTTCTGCACGAGTCGTCGGGGCTGATCCAACCATGCTTCTCGGCCCCGCCGGACCAGTGCTCAGTCGTCGCCGCCGAAAATACTGCCCAGGCTGGGCTCCTCACGGACGATGATGACCACGGTCTGGGCCGAAGCCTCGATCACACCCTGCTCCTCGAGGTCGCCCAGCGTGTCCTCGATCTTTTCCATCAGTCGGCCCTCGCCCCGGCGCAACTTCTTGATGCGCTTGCGGCTGTGCTCGCCCAGGTCGATCACGGTGAGATTGCCTTTTGCGGGCGGAGGCGGAGGCGGGGCGGCGTTCTTCTTGTCGGCGGCGGCAGTCTCGGGCATCTCGTTGGCTCCTGTGTTGCGCGTGCTTCTTTTGATTATTGATCGGTTCAGGACCGACGGAAGATCCGCCGCGGCTTCGACTTGCGGATCGCCCGGACCAGATTGGTGGGGAGGTCCTTTACCCAGCCGTTTCGCTTCTTCGCGTTGGACCGCTCGTGACGGCTCAGATAGTCGTTCAGGAGTCGGGACTCGAAGCGGACCGCGTTCCGCAGCGTCCGTTCGATCGGCTTGAGCATTTTCGACTGCTTCTTGCGTCGCCGGCCCTCGCCCTCATATCGCTCACGCGCGATCAACCGGCCGGTCTCGTCACGGCGAATGACGGTGATCCGGATATCGTTGTCGTCGTCGTCACGGTCGACGTCGTAGACACGCCGCTGGGAGCCGCCGCGCAGGACGACGACCTGCCGGACATCCTTATCGAGCCTGACTGCCATAGCCACTCCCCAACTTGCTCCACCACCCGCGACATGACACGATTTGTCATGTTCGCATGATAGCGGAAGTTTTCGTGGCTGGTGCCCATGTAGTCAACATCTGGTTGTGCGACGTCAGCCGATTGAGTGACGCAGTGGCGGCGGCGTTGCCGTGGCAGATCGACGAGGTCGAGCGGCGGCGTAACGAGAGGTTCGTCATAGCGGGACCGCGGCTGCTACATGCAGCGGCCCACGCGTTGATCCGTGTAGCGATCGCACGGCGACTCGGTTCCACTCCAGCGCAGCTCAGGTTCGGCCGGGCGGCGACCGGCAAGCCGTTCCTGGTCGAGCCAGCATCGACGCTGACCTTCAACATCACCCACGGCGGCAGCCTTGCCGTCTGTGCCATCGCCGACGGGTACCCGATCGGCATCGATGTCGAGCCGGTCGACCGGCCGGAGCTGACGCCGGCTCTGCTCGAGGGCCTGCTCGCCCCCTTAGAGGCCGAGCGGCTGCACGGGCTGGCTGGGTCGCCGCTGCAGGAGGCGCTGGTGGCGCTGTGGACGGGCAAGGAGGCGATTGCGAAGGCGCATGGTGGCGGGCTCTCGCTGCCGCTCGCCAGCTTTGCGGTGCCCGAAGGGGATGGGCCCGTCACGATGAGTGGGGTGCCCGGTGCGATGCCCCCGATCTGGCGCCTGCACCGACTGCGCCCCGATCGGCGGCATCGGCTCGCCCTGGCCCTGGCCTTGCCCCCGGCAGCGCCACTCGAGATTCGCATCGCGGATGCGGCCTCGGTTCTCGGCGATCTCGCCGTCAGGGGGCAAGGGGCAGGATCTGTCTGAGGTAAGGAGCGATCCCACGCGCCGGCTCCCACTGACGAGGATAGCCCAGTGAAACCTCCTCGAAGCGGATGCCCTCGCGCCACAGCCGGCCGCGCACATGGAGGTGGCCGTGAACGCAGACCAGGGCACGGTAGCTGTGGGCCCAGCCTGCCGTCCGGCGCGTGCCGCACCAGGGAGCGAAACGCGGGATACGCGGGATGCGCACCAAGTCCTCGCGCAACGGCCAATGATTGACCAGCACCGTCGGCAACTCCGGCGGCAGGGCGCCGAGACGGGCCTCACTCTGCGTTATCCGGGCATGGCACCAATCGGTCCGCGACGCGTACGGGTCGGCGTGCAGCAGCATCTCGTCCACTGGCTGGATGTCCGCATCGGCGGCCCAGGCGGCGACCTGCGTGGGACTCATCCCGGCCGGCGCGAAGCTGTAATCGTAAAGGGTGAACAGCGGCACGATGCAGGCAGGGCCGCCGTCCGCCTCCCAGATCGGCCAGGGATCCTCCGGCGTCAGCACGTCATGCGCTCGGGCCAGCTCCACGAGCGCGAGGTAGCGGTCGTGACCGCGGAGCCCATGGTCTTCCCCAGGCAGCGACCAGAGCTCGTGGTTGCCGGGAACCCAGATGACCTTGGCGAAGCGGTGGCGGAGTGCGGTCAGGCCCTCTCCAATCCGCCGGAAGCTCTCGGCCACGTCGCCAGCCAGGATAAGCCAGTCCTCGGGGAAGTGGCCAAGCTCGGCCAGTGCATCACGGTTGGTCGGGCTGCCGAGATGCAGATCACTGATGGCGAGAAGTCGCATGCGTGCCCATCGGTTGCGGGAGCCGCGCGGCCCGGGTTATCTGCCGCGCATGCCCGAGACATTATTCCATCCGTTGGCCGCCGAGAACCGGGCCGACCCCTATCCGACCTACGCCCGGCTGCGCGAGCGTGCGCCGGTGGCCTGGTCGTCGGCGCCCGTCCCCGGCTTCTGGGGCTTTTGGTTCATCAGTCGCCACGCGGACGTGCTGGCAGGGCTCAAGGA
>JAPJRA010000699.1 GCA_030824835.1 Geminicoccaceae bacterium
GCCGGATCCGGGCCCTGCCCCCGCCCGTGGGCTCCGTCCCGATCCTGGCGCTGACCGCGAGCCTCATGGAGGCCGAGCGCCGCCACTGTCTGGCCGCGGGCATGAACCGGGTCCTGGGCAAGCCGATCATCTGGCCCGAGCTGCTGGCCGCCCTGGCCGTGCTGGGTCCATCGGTGGTGGTTGAAGAGCTGTCGCCCACGGCGATGCCCGTCATGGATACGGCCGCCGACCCGGTACCGTCCGGGGCCGAGGTAGACTCCGTGGGCGTGCCGGTGCCGGATCTCGACCATGCGCTGATCGCGGGCATGACCCGGCAGCTGCCGCCGGCGGTGATGGCGCGTCTGCTCCGTCAGGGGTTGGACGGTGCCAGTCGCAGCTGTACCGAGCTCCAGGAGGCCCTGGGTGACCCGGCCCGGCTGCAACGGGAAGCCCATCGGCTACGCGGCACTGCCGGCAGCTTTGGCCTGGCACGGCTGTCGGCGCTGGCCGGAAGCATCGAGGACCGGGCTTCCCGCGGCCTCGATGTCGCCGACCTGGTCGGTGAGCTGGCGCAGGCCATCGCAGCGGCGCGGACGGCCCTGGATGAGTACGGCCTCGGGCCGTCAGCATTCTCAGGCCCGCGCGAGCAAGCAGCGCCCTAAGCTCTGCCGCCTCTTGCCTGAGGAACCGCTGGGCATGCGACAGCGACTTGAAGCGCCGCATCTGCCGTTCCCGTCGCCGTGTCGGCTGGTGCGAGACCTCCGCCCGATGGTTGAGATAGCGGCTCTGCCGATGCGCGACCCCGGGCAGGATCGTCCGCTGGGCGGCGCCATAGCTGCGAGGTCTATCGGTCGCGATCACAAGGGGGCACGTGCTGCAGCCCCTTCAGCAGCTTGTCGAAGAGCCGCTTGGCCGCCTTGGCATGGCGCCGGCTCGGCGCCAGCACGCCAGCTTGGCCCGCGCCAACCTGACAGCGCCGTCCGAAACGCTTGCCTAGGCCTTTGACCCGCAGGCTCGGCTCCACCGCGCCTGTTCAACGCCCTTATGTTTGCCAGCGCAGAAACACACGGTATTTTGCCTGTCAAGCGCGAGTCTTGCGGGCTCCGCTGCATCGACCTGCCGACAACGACGTCGGCTGCCGGCCGCCACGGGAAAGCGACGCGCCATGCCCGACCCGACTCTGATCCAGAACCGCACCTTCGAGGAGATCGAGGTCGGTGAGAGCGCCAGCTTCGAGCGCGTCATCACCCAGCAGGACATCAGGCTGTTCGCCGCCGTCTCCGGTGACGCCAACCCGACCCATCTGGACGAGGCGTTCGCCAGGCTGGTCCGGTTCAAGGGCGTCGTCGCCCATTCCATGCTGGGCGCCGGGCTGATCTCGAGCCTGCTCGGCAACCGCCTGCCCGGGGCGGGGACGGTCTATCTGCATCAGGAGCTGCAGTTCGGCGATCCGGTCTATGTCGGTGACCGGTTGAGCGTGTCCGCCACCGTCACGGAGAAGCGGGCCGAGGGGCCGGTGGTGATCCTCGACTGCCGCTGCGTCAACCAGGACGGGCGGACCGTGCTGAGTGGCCTCGCCACCGTGCGCCCGCCCACTCAGAAGCTGTGGGCGCCGGCGATAGCCCTGGGCACGGCCTCGGTGCAGCATCATGACAGCTACCGGGCCCTGCTGGAGCGCGCGAACGGCATCCCGCCCATTCCGTGCGCCGTGGCGCACCCCTGCGACGAGACCTCGCTGCGCGGGGCCGTCGAGGCCGCCGAGGCGCAGCTGATGCGCCCCATCCTGGTCGGGCCGGAAGCGCGGATCGGCGCTCTCGCCCGCCAGTTCGGCCTCGACATCGGCGGTCTGCAGCTCGTGGACGCGCCGCACAGCCATGCGGCGGCGGCCATGGCGGTGGAGCTGGTCCGGGCGGGCAAGGCCGAGCTCCTGATGAAGGGCAGCCTGCACACCGACGAGCTGATGGCGGAGGTCGTGGCCAAGGATACCGGGCTGCGCACGGCCCGGCGCATCAGTCACGTGTTCATCATGGACGTGCCGACCTATCCGAGCGCGCTGCTCATCACCGACGCCGCCATCAACATCTTCCCCGACCTCGCGACCAAGGTCGACATCGTTCAGAACGCGATCGACCTGCATGTGGGCCTGGGGCTGGGCGAGCCGCGTGTCGCCATCCTCTCGGCGGTAGAGACGGTCAACCCCAAGATCCCGGGCACGCTGGACGCTGCCGCCTTGTGCAAGATGGCCGACCGCGGCCAGATCACCGGCGGCATCCTCGACGGGCCACTGGCGCTCGACAACGCGATCAGCCCCGATGCGGCGCGGATCAAGGGGATCGTGTCGCCGGTAGCCGGCCAGGCGCAAATCCTGGTGGTGCCCGACCTCGAGGCCGGCAACATGCTGGCCAAGAACCTGTCGTTCATGGCCAATGCCGACGCTGCCGGCATCGTGCTGGGTGCCCGGGTGCCGATCATCCTGACCAGCCGCGCCGACAACCTGCGCACCCGCATGGCGTCGTGCGCCGTGGCGGCGCTCTACGCCCATGCTCGACGCGGCAGCACGGCGGTGGTCGCCGCGTAGCGCCGGCCCTAGCCGATTGGGACCATGAGCAAAGGCCGCTTGGCGTGGTGGAGAATCTGCTCGGTCGTGCTGCCCCGGAGGTGATCGAGCAGGCCGTCGCGCCCGTGCGTGAGCGAGACGATCAGGTCGGCGTCGACCGCGTCGGCCTGGGCGACGATGGTCTCGACGAGAGGGCCATCGGCCTGCACGTGCCGCACGCGCCCCTCGTGGGCTGCCGCCACGGCGACGGTCGGGGCACGCCCCGGCGCGCCCACGTGCAGCGCGTGCAGGACGGCGTCGGTGCAGCCCAGGGAGTCGGCG
>JAPJRA010000700.1 GCA_030824835.1 Geminicoccaceae bacterium
CACGAGGTCGGGTGCGATCCGGGCGGCGAACCATGGCCGCAGCCGGCTCCGGAACGCGATGTCGGCCGGCCGGCCCAGTTCCTTGGCCAGGGCTTCCTTGAGATCGACGAGGTGGAGCAGCCCCAGAGCGGAGGACTCGTCCAGCTCCAGGACCAGATCGACGTCGCTGGCCGAACCGGCTTCTCCCCGGGCGGTCGAGCCGAACAAGGCAAGACCGCTCACATCCTTGGCCCGAAGTGTGTGCTCACGTGCACGCCGAATCGCCAGCGCCTTGGCCCGAAGCATGGCGGACGGCGACAAGAGCCTGCTCACATCCTGTTCCATGAGGGCCATCATGCCACGGCTGGAGGCTGCCGACCAAGGCCAACCGCGCGCTGTGCGACGCGCGCATCCTTAATGTCTTCGAGCGTGCGGCCGAGATCCACGCGCAGGTGATCGCGCGGCGGCGGCTGCTCAGGACAGCGTCCGGTCAATCTCGTCCGGTATCCGCACGCCCGTCTACAGGTTGTGGATGGCGATGTCGCCGTGTCGCGCGCCTTCCGCGCTCGGCATGCCAGCATAGTCGATCCGCGGGCAACTCGCAGCTCGCCGACGTCCAAAGGGCGATGCAAGCCTACAAGCCTGGGCCCGTCGATTTACGTACAGTTTCGAAATTGGGGACGGACCCTTGGCCGCTGCCCGGCCATGCTCCGACCCCCGTACGGTGAGGAAAGACGATGACCGGAAATGTGGCTGAGCTGATCGTCGGCACGCTGGGTCAGGCCGGGGTACGGCGGATCTACGGTGTTGTCGGCGACAGCCTCAATGGACTGACCGAGGCGCTGCGGCAGCAGCGCGCGATCGAGTGGGTCCATGTCCGGCACGAGGAGGTCGCGGCCTTTGCGGCGGCCGGTGAATCGCAGCTCACCGGCGAGCTTGCCGTCTGTGCCGGATCGTGCGGCCCCGGCAATCTGCATCTCATCAACGGGCTCTATGACGCGCAACGCACGCGCACGCCGGTCCTGGCGATAGCGGCGCAGATCCCATCGGCTGAGATCGGCGGCGGTTACTTCCAGGAGACCCATCCGCAGAATCTGTTCCGCGAGTGCAGCGTCTACTGCGAGCTGGTCTCGGATCCGCAGCAGATGCCCTACGTGCTCGAGAATGCGATCCGCGCCGCGGTCGGGCTGCGCGGCGTCGCCGTGATCGTCGTGCCGGGCGATGTGGCGCTGCAACCGGCCCCTGGCCGAGCCGTGTCGCCCAACGCGGGCCTTCTGCCCGTGCCGGCCCTGGTGCAGCCGCGCGAGGCCGAGCTGGACGCGTTGGCGAGCCTGCTCGACTGGGCGGAGCGCGTCACGCTGTTCTGCGGGCGCGGCTGTGCCGGCGCGCACGCCCCCCTGATGGCCCTGGCGGAGACGCTGAAGAGCCCGATCGTGCATGCGCTGGGTGGCAAGGAGCATGTCGAGCACGACAATCCTTACGACGTCGGCCTGACGGGTTTCATCGGCTTCGAGTCCGGCCACCACGCCATGCATGCATGCGACGTGCTCCTGATGCTCGGCACCGACTTTCCCTACAAGCAGTTCCTGCCGACGGAATGCAGGATCGCGCAGGTCGACATCCGCGCCGAGAATCTCGGTCGACGCTGCAAGCTGGACCTGGGCCTGGTCGGCGACGTCAAGGCGACGCTGGAGGCCCTGCTGCCCAGGCTCACGGCCAAGGCCGACCGGAGCCATCTCGACGAGAGCCTGGCGCGATACACGGAATCGCGCAGCGGGCTCGATCGGCTGGCGCAGGGGACCCCGGGGCGGAAGCCGATCCACCCGCAATATCTCGCACGGCTGGTCAGCGAGGCCGCGGCCGGGGATGCCGTCTTCACCTTCGACGTCGGCACACCGACGATCTGGGCCGCGCGCTACGTCGCGATGAACGGAAGCCGGCGGCTCATCGGCTCGTTGGCGCACGGCTCCATGGCCAATGCCCTGCCGCACGCGATCGGCGTGCAGGCGGCGCAGCCGCAACGCCAGGTGATCTCGCTGTCCGGTGACGGTGGCTTCACCATGCTGATGGGTGATCTGATCACGCTGACGCAGCAGAAGCTGCCGGTGAAGGTCGTGGTCTTCAACAACGGCGTGCTGGGCTTCGTGGCGCTGGAGATGAAGGCGGCGGGCTTCGTCGAGCTCGGCACGGACCTGCAGAACCCCGATTTTGCCGCGATGGCGCGGGCGATGGGGATCCATGCCGTTCGGGTCGAGGACCCCGGCGACCTGCCCGGGGCGGTGGCGGAGATCCTCGCCCATGACGGGCCGGCCGTTCTGGATGTGGTGACCGCGACGCAGGAGCTGTCCATGCCGCCCACGATCGGGCTCGAGCAAGTGAAGGGCTTCGGCCTGTGGCTCGTGCGCGCCGTGATGAGCGGCGACGGCGCGGCCGTGGTCGATCTGGCGAAGACGAACCTGCTGGCTCGATGAGCCGCCGGGATGTCGGCCCACGGCGTCCATCACGTCACCGGCATCGTCGCGCAGACCGCCCGGAACCTGGATTTCTACACCCGTGTCCTCGGGCTGAGGCTCGTGAAGCGGACCGTCAGTCGCGAGGACCCCGGCTCCTATCATCTCTATTATGGTGACGAGCTGGGTCGGCCGGGGACCATCCTGAGCTTCTTCCTCTGGCCAGGGGCCGTGCCCGGTCGTTCCGGCAAGGGTGAGGCCCAGCGCGTATGCCTGCGCGCACCGCTGATGGCGCTGGAGTGGTGGGAGAGCCGCCTTCGCCAGGAGGGCAGGCCCGTCGAGCTGGCGGTGAGCGCCTTCGATGAACCAATCCTGCGGTTTCATGATCCGGACCAGGTGCCAATCGGCATCGTGGGTTGTG
>JAPJRA010000701.1 GCA_030824835.1 Geminicoccaceae bacterium
CTCCTGCTGGGGCGAACCGACCGCGAGGAAGATGAACCGCGCAGGGTTGCGCTCGATGAACTGGCTGGCCTCGAGCACTGCCAGCGGGTCGCGGATAAAGCCCATCGGCGGATTGTGATGGACGATGTTGCGCAGGCCGTAGCTCCTCGCCAGCCTGCCAATCAGGTCCTCCGACCCGCCGATGATCGCCACCCTCTCGTAGGGGTCGACCAGATACTCGAGCAGAATGGCCGTCAGATCCGAGCCGGTGACGACCGGTAGGCGGACACCACACAGCCGGCCGATGAGGCTGACGATACGGCTGTCGCACAGCGACAGCTCAGCGTCGTCGTAGATCCGGACGAGGTCGCCCCCGTCACGCCAATTGCGGACGACGTGATCGACGTTCGGCGTCACGAGGTAGCCGAACGGCTCGTCCGCACTGCGCGCTTCCAGAAATCGCAGGACATCCCGAATGCCGGCCCCGGTGAACGGCATGCCGCAGAAGCGTTCCATCAGCGGGCCGCCCGGACCGATCCGGTGGTAGCCGGAGACCCACCTGGGCTATCGCCGATGTCACGCCGGCTGCGGCCGTGTCTGCCCCCACGGCCTGACAGCCATCGCCCACAGAGTGAAATCATCCGACTTGTTTTTCTCTTCGGTTGATCACGTTTCCTGCACACGCCTTAGGTGACCTCGATGCATCGACATTTAGCCAAGAATGGTGCATCAGCCAGGGACAATTGCCGAGGGTCGCAGCGTCTTGCTACCGCTGATAGATACACCATGCCGCGGCGGAAACACGAATGCACGTGCGGCAATCCCTGTCGTAGACTGCCGTGCAGCAGAGGGAGTTGAACCCACCGACGCCGTGGCCGTTGAGCCACGTTGAATCACCACCAGCCACAGACCCGCTGGGGACAGGCATTGCTAGAGCAGATTCAGCATCGGAGCATCGACGACCGCAAGGCGTACCATCCTGACGGCACTGTCCCTCCGCTTCTATCCGACATGGCAGTAGACGTAGCGGGCGCGATCGCCGATCGAGGCCACTCTCCGGTGATCTTCCAGGAGGGTTTGTCACGGATGCTTTCGCGACTATTTCGCCGCGAGAAGACCGAGAGCAGTCACAGCGGCGCGCCGGCCCTGCCAAGCAACCGCTACAAGGTGCTCGTCGTCGACGACGACGTCCATCTGCGCGAGCTTCTCAAGGCAGCGTTGGAGCATAACGGCTACACCGTGTTCACGGGCGAGACCGGCGCCGACGCCGTGCGTCTGGGCCGCGAGATCGCGCCGGACCTGATCGTCCTCGACGGCAACATGCCGGTGATGGACGGCTTCGACGCCTTGAAGCGGTTGCGAACGGTCCGCAGCACCGAGAAGATTCCGATCATCATGCTGACCATGCGCTCGCATCAGGTCGACATGCTCACCGGCTATCGGTTCGGCGCCCAGGAATATCTGACCAAGCCCGTTGTGGTCGAGCAACTGTTGGTCAGTGTCAGGCGCCTGCTGTCCGCTCGCTAGGACGACGCCGTGGCCGGCGGCGATGCGGAATGGACCAGGTTTTGGAAGGGGTACCCCCGCGCCCGCCTTTCTGGCCTCCCTGGTCCCGCCAGTCCGCGATGCCACCATTGCCTCGCCCCACCGGGTGACATTGCCGATATCGAGTAGGGCAGCCTTCGAGCCGCGGCGATTTCCCGTACCGCGGTTCGTGGCACAGAGAGATAAAATAGGAATTGACAGCCCTGCGCAGGATGATGGAACACGGTGCTGGTTCACGATCGCGATAGCGGTCGTCTAGACATGACCAGTGGCCCGGTGCAGCGCGGCAGTTCCGGCTCGGCCTAGCTGGTCGAAGGGCCGCGGGCCGAGTGGCGGCGACGATGGAGCACTTGTGAGCCGGGGCACATTTCGCCGTTCGGGTGGTTGCGGGCGCAGGCCTGCCGGGCACGTGACCTGAGCACGCGCCCTGTCGTGCTGAGGTTGCGCCTGCTCGCCGGCATCGTCTTGGGAATCGAGCTGCTACTCTTTTCGTTCGCAGGCTATCTGGCCAGCCGCTACGTCGTCGAGACCCGCGCGACACTCGGCTGGGTGGACCGCTCGCACGAGATCCTCGACGAGGTCGCGCAGCTTCGTGTCGGGATGCTCAGACTCGCGACACGGACCATGTATTTTCTGTATGTCGGTGCGGACTCCCTTGCTCAAAACATGGCGGCCGATATCGCCGACGCCCGAGATCGATTGGCCCGGATGCAATCGTTGACAGCCGACGACCTCGAGCAAGTGCGGCGCGTCCAGGAGCTGGGCGGTGTAATTGAGACTCGCCTCGCTTTGTTCGCGCAGGTCCTAAGTGAGCGTCTGTCCGCCACCTCGGCCACAGCTGCCGAAACCGTCCGCAAGCTTTACGGCAGCGCTGACGCGGGTCGTGATGCCGTTCGCAGCCTAATGGACGTGGAACAGCGCAAGCTGCGCGAGCGGAGGGAAGCATCCGCTCGGACCCTGCAGCGCATCTACGCCACGCTCGTGACCGCGTTCGCGACCGCGTTCCTGTTTTGCATCGTCGCCACGGCCTTGTTTCTCGCCAAGATGAATCTCCAGCGTCGCCGCTGGCTGGAGGTCAAGCAATCCAACGCGGCCATCGCCCGACAGCACGAGCGCGTGCGCAGCAGCGAGCGTCGGCTGAACGCCGTCCTCGATCATGGCCGCGACGGGATCATGCTCATCTCGCCCGGCCACGACATCGTCCTGGCCAATGCCGCTTGCGCGGCGCTGCTGGCCACCACGGCCCACGACCTGCTCGGCCGGCCGGTCAACGACTTCCTGGCCGGCTTCGATCTGAGCACGGGGACGATCTGGAGGGGCAG
>JAPJRA010000702.1 GCA_030824835.1 Geminicoccaceae bacterium
TTCTCGAACCTGCCCTCGATCTGCCACGGCGTGCCGGGCACGGCCGTGCCGTCCGCCAGCACCAGCCCCAATGCCGTCTCGACCTCACCCATCGCCGCTCTCCTCCCTGCCGGTCCACCTTCTGCCACAGATCGCGCTGGCCGCGCGCCGGCGATTGCGACATCTTCCGCCGCGGATGCAGACCGGGGAGGGATCGATGCGCATCGTGCTGGTGGGAGCGTCGGGGACGATCGGGCGGGCGGTGGCGGCCGAGCTGGGCCAGCGCCACGACATCGTGCCCGTGGGCAGCAAGAGCGGCGAGGTCCAGATCGACATCACCGACCCGGACTCGATCCGGAGCGGCCTCGCCCGGATCGGCCAGTGCGACGCCATCGTCTCGACCGTGGGCAAGGTCAAGTTCGCGCCGCTGGCCGAGATGACCGACGCCGATTTCCAGGTCGGGCTCAAGGACAAGCTGATGGGCCAGGTCAACCTCGTGCTGATGGGCCGCCAGCACCTGAGCGACGGCGGCTCGTTCACGCTGACCGCGGGCGTGCTGACCCACGACCCGATCCGCGCCGGCAGCTCCGCCTCCATGGTCAACGGCGCGCTCGAGGCCTTCGCCCGGGCGGCCGCGATCGAGCTGCCGCGCGGCCTGCGCATCAACACCGTCAGCCCCGGCGTGCTGGTCGAATCGATGGGCGCCTACGGCCCCTTCTTCCGCGGCCACGAGCCCGTCCCCGCCGCCCGCGTGGCGCTGGCCTACAGCAAGAGCGTCGAGGGCGCCCGCACCGGCCAGGTCTTCGAGGTGCTCTAGCTCTTGGGCGCCACCGGCACCGCCACCTCGTTGCGGCGGCGGAACGGCAGGGTCCAGGGCGGGTCGTAGAACAGCGCCACGGCCGGCCCGGTGGCCCGCCAGGCCGACCCCGCCAGCACCGCCCCGAGCCGCGCCTCCTGCGCCAGCACCGCCTCGGCCGCGGTCGAGCCGCTGAAGCCCAGCACCGCCACCGTCGCCTCAGGGACCTCGACGATCCGCACCCGCGGGTCGGTGGGCTCGGGCAGCGTCGCCCGCGTGTAGCCCGACGGCATGGTGAACCGCATCACCAGCCCACCCTCGCCGGCCGCGGTCTCGACCGGGGCCGTCATCGCGATCCGGCTGCCGTCGATCTCGACCGGGGCGGTCATGGCGATCTCGGACTGGCCCCGGTTGCCGCCGAAGATGTAGCCCGCCAGCACCCGGAACGCCGCCCCGCGCGCCTCGCCGTCGTCCTGGCCCGGCACCGTGGTCTCGGCCATCAGCCGGGGCCCATAGCGCCGCACCTCGATTCCGTCCGCGAGCCTCGCCACCACCTCGAACCGCGGCTCCTCGGTGCCCGAGCGGATGCCGATGAGCGAGCAGCCGGCCACGGCCAGCGAGGCGACGAGGGGGACGAGGGTGGCGAGGGTGCGGCGCATGGCGGTCTGGCTCCTTCGTTGGCACCCCACTATACGCCGCCGCCACCGCCGCCGATCACCCGAGGCTGGCCGCGACCGGCCCGGCGGGCTAGGGTGCGGCGGCAGCCCAGGGGGAGAGAAGGCGATGCAGCAGGTCGATCCGAGCCCAGAGCCCGTTCCCGAGCACGGCTCGACCTGGTGGGCGATCCTGCGCCATATCGGGCTCTACCTGTTCATGGTCGTCTGGGCGGTGTGCGGCCTCGCCTACACCGACATCTACCCCGACAACAGCGTGTTCTTCTGGCAGGTCACGACCGTCATCTTCGCCGTCATCGCCGTCATCCGCGTCTACCACGAGGGCGGCCCCGGCCGGCACGTGCTGGCGCTGAAGCAGGTGGCGCACTGGGGCGCCTTCCTCGTCGCCATGGTGCTGCTGCACATCCATTTCGTCACCGACCTCGTCAGCGGCGACCTGCTGGGCATCGCCATGATGACGCTGCTGGCGCTGGCGACCTTCCTCGACGGCGTCTATGTCGACTGGCGCTTCTGCATCGTCGGTGCGGTCATGGGCTGTGGCGTCGTGCTCCTGGCCATGGTCGACGATGCCGCCTTGAGCCTCGTGCTTCTCGGCCTCGTGGGGCTGGTCCTGCTCTACCTGCTGCGCCACTTCAGCTTCGGCCGCGGCACCGAGGCGGCCTAGGTGGCCCCCGGACCGGCGGCCGGGGTGGGACTGGAAGGCGAACGGTGGCTGATCGGGACCGAGGAATGAGCGACATCGACCATCTTGCCGGCCTCGTCGGCATCGAGAACGGCTACTGGGACCTGGCCGGCCAGTGGCACGCCACGCCGGTCCATACCAAGGCGGCGCTGCTCGCTGGCCTGCGCCTGGACGCGGCGGATGCGGCCGCCATCGAGGCCGCTGCCGACGACCTTTCCCGACCCGCGGGCGACGGCCCGGCACCCACCTGCCCGCTGCCGGCGGATCTGGGGATCGACCGCTGCTGGGGCGTCACCTGTCAGGTCTACGGCCTGCGCTCGGGCCGCAATGCCGGGATCGGCGATTTCGAGGACGTGGCCGTCCTCGCCGAGCGGCTGGCCGCGGCCGGCGCCGACTTTCTGGGCCTGAGCCCGCTGCACGCGCTCTTCCCCGAGGACCCGGGCCGCTACAGCCCCTACTCGCCGTCGAGCCGGCGCTGGCTCAACGGGCTGTTCATCGCCGTCGACACCGCCTGCGCCGAGCTCGGCCTGCCGCCGATCGAGATCGCCGGGGTGGAGCAGCTGCGTGCCGCCGAGCTCATCGACTACCCGGCGGTGGCCGCGGCCAAGGGTGCGGCCCTGGACCGGCTCTGGCAGGCCTTCCGCGGCCTGCACCTCGAGCCCGCCACGGCCATGGGCCAGGCCTTCCGCGCATGGCAGGCGGAGCGCGGCCAGCC
>JAPJRA010000703.1 GCA_030824835.1 Geminicoccaceae bacterium
GCGCCGATCGACGCCGGCAGACCCAGGACCAGCACGACGTGCAGCGTCGCCGCCGGCCCCAGGCCGTCGAGCCGACCGAAGGTCCAGAGCACGTAGGTGCAGGCGGCGAGGACGATGACGTAGCCGGGCAGGGTCAGGCAGAGCAGGTCGGCGCGCAGGCTGCGGCCGGGCCGCGGCGCGTGCTGGCCGCGAAAGCCGGCGCCGTAGACGAAGCCGTGCAGGGAGAGCAGCGACAGGGCCACGAGGGCGATGGCGACCCAGGGGCTGCGCTGCTGCTGGGCGATGAGCGGGATCTCGTCGGTAGGCGCCATGTTGAAGGCAAAGAACACCGCCCCGGCCGCCATCAAGAACAGCTCGCCGCCGTAGCTTTCGCGCGGCGCCGCCTTCTCTTCGTCCTCGTCGCGCTCGCCCAGCTGGCTGCGCGCGAGCGCTGCGCCGATGCCCGCCGGTACAGCCACCACGGCGACCTTGCCGGCAATCTCCGCCAGCGACATGCCGGGCGTCAGCGCGCCCACCAGTGCCAGAACGGCAGCTCCGGTCACTGCGCCCACCAGCCAGGCGACCAGACCATCCAGGGCGGCATCGAACCACCCGGTATCCTCACGAAAGCCGGCGATATAGGCCAGCCCCGCCAGCAGCGGCAGCGAGACCACCACGTAAAGGGCGAGACGGGCCGGCCCGATCGTGAAGCCCAGCCACCACATCTCCATGGTCATGAACAGCGGCAGCCCGAACAGCATCGCCCCCGCCACCGCCCGGGCCAGCGCGATGAGCATGCGGCGATCGGCGAAGGGGCGGGCTTGCGTCGTTGTCGGATGCTTGCGGGCTCGAGCTGCCAAGGTCGGCCTTCCGGTTGCATCGCCGCGCTCGTCGGTGGCGTGCGGACAGCGAGCATATCGCCGTCCGACGCAAGCAACCAGCTGCCCGATGCGCGGTTCCTGATAGATGCACATTCGATACGTTCGCTACTCGGTGGCGGCACTCCTCCTGCTGCTCATCACGGGCTGCACGACGATGGATCTTTCCGATTTCGCCGAGCGTCGGCCCGTGCTCGTGCCGGAGCGGTTCTTCGCTGGCGAATTGCATGGTTGGGGGCTCGAGGCCGGGCCGTTGGGGGGCGTCGGCCGACGCCTGCAGGTCACCGCGACCGGTAGGTACGACGCGGCGACCAAGACGTTGAACCTGGTCGAGACCTACCGCTTCGACGATGGCCATGTCGACCGCCTGGACTGGCGCATCCGCAAGCTCGAGGATGGGCGCTACGAAGCGCGCGAAGTGCGGCTCGTCGAGCCGGGCGCCGGCGAGGCGTCGGGCAGCGCCTTCCATCTGACCTACCGCCGGGCCGTGCCGCAGGCCGATGGCTCGACCGCGACCCTCGGCTTCGACGACTGGTTCATCCTGATCGACGACGAGACATTGATGGTCCGGGCCTCGATCCACAAGTTGATGGTGCCGTTCGGCTCCCTGACCGTGGTGTACCGCCGGCTCGGCGACCGATCGGGATAGCAGCCCGCCCGGAACCCCGGGTAGCTCCATCCCGTTGTAGCTCCGCACGTGCCAGCAGCGGAGCAAGTTTCATGTCCACAATGCCAATCAACACTTCCGAATCACGAGCCGAGCCCAAGTCCGGCAAGACCGTCGAGGAGCTCGGGCTCGACGAGGTCGACGCCGCCTCGGCGGCGAGCATGGACGCGAGTGATCCGCCCTCGTTCGGCGGTTCGACCGGCGTCGGGAGCGCGACGGAGGACGACGAGGCGCGCGAGCATCGCATCCGCGTGCGGGCTCACGAGCTGTGGGAGCTGGCCGGCCGGCCCTACGGCGCCGAAATGGCCTTCTGGCTCTCGGCGGAGGCGGAAATCGACGCCGCGGAAGCCGATCGTGGTGTCGAGCGATGATCGCCCGGCGTCGACCCATCGCCGCCGTCGTCACTGGCGGCGCACATCCGCCTCGACCGCTACCGTTCGTGATCATCTTCAAGCGGGCGGGATGATTCACCCGATTCGGTGTCCGCATGAGCGATACGCTCCTCGGCCCGGTGCATCTCGGCATTGGCCGCGGCGGGATCGGTCAGCCAGCGGAACACGGCGAGGCCGACCAGCGCAAGGATCGCCACGGCCATCAATGCCGTCGGGTAGATCAGCTGCTCGATATGGTCGATCTTGACCTCGAACAGCAGGACGATGCCCTCCAGCGACAGCACGATGATGATGATCGTGAAGAACTTGGTCAGCGACAGGCGCACGTCGGTGATCGAGCGCAGCTCGCGCTCACGCAGCAGCTCCTCCTCAAGCAGGAACTTCGCCACCTCGAACACCGCCACCGCAATGGTGAGCAGGCCGATGCTGCGCAGGATCGGCTCGAGCAGCTCGGCCCCCCGCAACGCCATCCACACGTCGTGCACCGCCACCGCGACGAGCCCCGCCGCGAGCGCGAACAGGGCCACGGCGGTGACCAGGAAGAAGATCTTGGAGACCAGGACGAGAGTGCGTTCGGGCAGGTGCATGGTCGTTCAGGCCGCTGCCACGACGACATCGAGCAACGCCTGCCGCCGCTCGCGCCGGACCACGTCCAGGGCGCGGGCGAGGGCCCCCGGCAGCTCATCCGGGTGCTCGACCCGCTCGCCGTGGCCGCGGCTGGCGCGGGCGATCAGGGCGTAGTCGGGGGCCGGGTTCAGGGAGGTTAGCGGCATCGCGTTGCTGCGTGCGGCGGCTCCCTCCGGATAGACCATGCGGGTCGTCTTATGCACGGCGTTCCACATCCCGTTATTATGCACGATGGTCAGGATCGGCAGCGCCGCGGCCTCGGCCACCTGATGGCAGGCGACGGGATTGGCAAACAGGTAGCT
>JAPJRA010000704.1 GCA_030824835.1 Geminicoccaceae bacterium
ACGTCAGGGTGGCCGTGTCGGCGATCGACGCCGCGTTGCCCAGCGTGAGGGCGCTGGCGTACCAGCGCCCACCGAACATCGGCGCGTCGGTGCGGATCTCCCAGCTGTAGGTCGCCGGATCGAAGATGGTGGTGTCGGCGGAGCCGACATACTGAGCGCCCTCGTGGCCCCCCACGACCAGCAGCCGCCCGTCGGGAAGGAAGGTGTGCCCGGCGCAGAACAGGTTGGTGACCCTGTTGTCGACCTCCGTGAACGTGGTCGACGGCTGGCCATCGGTCGGGATCGAGACAACGAACGCCTTCGAGAAATCCGCCAGCCGGTCCGGCAGCACGCTGTCGTCGTCGGCCCAGGTCAGAATGTTGCCGTTGGGCAGCAGATGCAGATGAATGGCGACGCACGGCCACGTGTAAACGCTGGACCAGGCACCGGTTACACTTGGGTCGGCAGCCGCCGAGGTATGTATGAACGGCATGGTGACGCCGGCCCCCAAGGCGGTGCCGGCCGCTGCTTTGACAAAGACGCGTCGATTGACGTTTATCATTACACGAATCCTAACAGCATATTTAGATGCTGCGCATGCCGACGCGGTACTATATTTTGCCGTACATGAACGGCCGTCGTATGATTGGGTACCTGGGCGACCATTCACGGTCAATCGGGGATCGCCATCTCGCCCGGCAAGTCAGATGCCTTCGGGTACAGCTCTGTGCATCTATTCCGACTGCTGCTGTAACGACGTCGCCCGAGCGTCAATCTTCCTCGTCGCCGGAGCGGTGGCGGGTCCGGGACGGAATGTCCTCGCCCCAGCGGCGGAGCCGACCGAGGTCGATGTCGAACAGGTCGAGCGCCCTGCACACCGTGGCGGTGACCAGATCGTCGATCGAGTGTGGTCGGCCGTAGAAGGCGGGCACCGGGGGCATGACCACCGCCCCCGCCTCGGTCGCGGCCAGCATGTTCCTGATATGGCCGGCGTGCAACGGCGTCTCGCGGAACAGCAGCACCAGCCGGCGCCGCTCCTTCAGCACGACATCGGCGGCCCGGGTCAGGAGGCTGCTGGCGACGCCGCTCGCGATCTCGGCCAGCGTGCGCGCCGAGCAAGGGGCCACGATCATCCCCATGGTCCGGAACGAGCCGCTGGCGATGGGGGCGCCGACGTCGCTGATCGGATAGTGCACCGCGGCCAGCGCCCGCAGCTCCTTGCCCGAGAGGTCGAGCTCGTGCAGCCGCGTGAGGTCGGCGGCGCGCGACACCACGAGATGGGTCTCGATCCCGGCCTCGCGCAGCAGCTCCAGCAGGCGCACACCGTAAACGATGCCGGTGGCTCCCGTTATCCCCACGATCAGCCGCCGCGGCGTCGACATCAGATGATCCTCAGCCCGCCATTGGGGCGGGGTGGCAAATACGGCGCAGCCGGCAGGGATATACGTGCTCGGAAGCGCCTGCGCCCACAAGCGCGATGTTGACGCCGGAGCTGTCCCCGCACGATGCGATGGGGCCCGGCATCCTTCTGGCGTTCGCTTAGGGCACGCTGTCGGTTGGTGCAATGGGGATGGTCCATCGGGCCTTGCCGGTGGGCAAGCGCGCCGGGACGTCGAGACACTTGCCGTTCGCCGCTTTCATCCAACCTTTGGGGATCATTGCCTGGGTGATGTTTTGGCTGACCGGGGATTTTCGCTCGGCGGCAGCTGTGGGGTGCTGATCGATGGCCGATGATCTTGCTGCCGAGATTGCGGCCGTGGCCCAGATCGAGGCGGTGCCGCTGATCCTGGAGGTGGTCTGCCGGATCACCGGCATGGGCTTCGCCGCGGTGGCGCGCGTGACCTCGACCCACTGGATCGCCTGTGCGGTGCGCGACACCATCGCGTTCGGCCTCCAATCGGGCGGCGAGCTGCCGGTGCAGACCACGATCTGCGACGAGATCTACAGAAGCCATCGGCCGGTCGTCATCGATCATGTGGCCGAGGATGCCGTCTATCGCGAGCATCCGACGCCGGCGATGTATGGTTTCCAGAGCTACATCTCGATGCCGATCCATCTACCGGACGGATCCTTCTTCGGCACGCTGTGCGCCATCGACCCTCGACCGGCCAGGCTGAACACGCCGGAGATCGTCGGTATGTTCAAGCTGTTCGCCGAGCTTGTCGGCACGCATATCAGCTCGCTGGACCGGCTGCGGGAGACCAGGGCCAGCCTGTCGGACGAGCGCCGCACCTCCGCGCTGCGCGAACAGTTCATCGCCGTGCTGGGCCACGATCTTCGCGACCCGCTGGCCGCGATCGATGCGGGCATACGGCTTCTAGAGCGGGCGCCGGCACCGGAGAAGGCCGCGCGTATTGTCGACATGATGCGCCGGAGCGTCGCGCGCATGGCCGGACTGATCGACAATGTCTTGGACTTTGCGCGCGGGCGCCTGGGCGGCGGCCTGATCCTGGAGCGCGACGCCGACCAGTCCCTGGAGCCGGTCCTGCTGCATATCGTCGACGAGCAACGGGCGATCTGGCCCGACCGGTCGATCGAGACCGATCTCGCCTTGGCAAGCCCTATCTGTTGCGATCGCCGCAGGCTCGGCCAGCTCTTCTCCAACCTGCTCGTCAACGCCCTCCAGCACGGGGCCGCAGGCACGCCCGTCCGCGTGAGCGGCCACATCGCCGATGGAATGCTGGACCTGTCGGTCGCCAATCTCGGTGAGCCGATTGCGCCGACGACCCTCGAACGGCTTTTTCAGCCGTTCGCCCGCGAGTCGGTGCAACCCGGCCGCCAGGGATTGGGGCTCGGGCTCTACATCTGCGCCGAGATCGCCCGTGCCCATGACGGGCGGCTGGAGGTGGCGTCGACCCCGCAAGAG
>JAPJRA010000023.1 GCA_030824835.1 Geminicoccaceae bacterium
TTCATCACCGGCTCGACGCTCAGCGCCAATGGCGGCCAGTACATGGCCTGAGCGGACCGGCGCGCCGTCAGGCGGCGCGCCGCAACCTTGCAAGATCTCGAAAGAGCCGCTCGATCCGCTGCATCGGCTCACCGTGGAGGGGCAGGCCCTCGGCCTCGACCGTCAGTCGGCATGTCGGGACCCGGCCGCTGGCCAGGCGGTGCTGCAGCCGCTCGCGCATGAGCTCGATCTGGATCGCTCCCGCGGAAGAAACGACAACGACGAACCGACCTGCACCGAGATAGGCAGCGAGGTCATCTGGCCGTGTGATGCCGGCCAAATGCCGGCCAAGCTCGGCCAGTGCCAAATTGCCGCCCGCATAGCCGGCCTCGGCATTGATTTCACGCAGATTGTTGAGTTGGATGCCGATCAGGGCCGGTGACCGGTCGTGCCGTTCGAGCGAGACATAGTCGAACAGCAGCCCTGCGTTATAGAGCCCGGTCAGTGAGTCCAGCACGAGATTCGGGGCGTGTGCTTGCGGTGGCAGGCGCAGCCATCGGCGCAGGCTCGCCATCCGCAACGCCAAGCGCAAACGCGTGCGGATCAGCTCTGGCGGTGCCGGCAGCGGCAGCATATCAATGGGCTGCGGCAGCGGGTCCGGCTCTGACGGACCGTGATAGGCCGCCAGGACCGTGGGCGAACCTAAGGGTGTGTGAGCATCCTCGATCGCTGCCATCGTCATGGCCAGATCGCCCGGTCGTGTCACCAGCAGCACGTCAGGGGGGCTCACCGCCAGGGATGCACGCAGTATCTTTGGGGTCTCGACATAGGTGATCAGGACAGCCGGCAGGGCGTTGGTCAGCTGGGCTCGCGACGCGCTGGCGTCGCCAAGCACACAGACACTCGGTACCGGCTCCGGGGCACGGTGCGGCCAGCGGAAATCATAGCGTCCTGCTTGGTAGCTTGCGAACAGTCGGGTTCGGGCTCGGCGTTCGCGTTCGAGGGCCGCGAGGTCGGCCAGCCTTTCGAGACGGCGCAGCAGGTCGCTCTCGTCGAGCGGAACGGTCAGGATGTCATCGGCCGCCAATGAGGCGGCCAGCATCATGGCCCTGGGAGCGTGCTCTCGGCACAGGGCCAGTACAGACCGTCCTGCCGCATGCCATGCCTCGACCAGCAGCCGTGGCAGCGCAGATGCGCCGCCATCGATCTCGACCACGAGAATGGCCTCCAGGGCGTCGGCAGCAGCTGCAGGGTTGTCACTTGCCGTCGACCGTCGGCAGGCAATCTGCCGACCCTCCAGGCAGACCTGCAGGTCGCTCAGTCCGCCGGCATGCACCTCAAGCAGATAACAACCCCATCCCTGCCGCATGACGGCCCCCCCATTTCGGACGGCGTCAGGCTAGCGCGGCTTGGTTAACGGGCCGTCAACGGGTCCCGTAAATCCGATCGCCGGCGTCACCCAGACCCGGCAGGATGTAACCATGATCGTTCAGCCCCTCGTCCACCGCGGCCGTGAACACCGGCACGTCCGGATGGGCGGCGCCGATCCGGGCGATGCCCTCGGGTGCGGCCAGAAGACAGGCGAACTTGATGTCCTTCACCCCGTCCCGCTTGATGCGGTCGACCGCGGCCACGGCGGAGTTTGCCGTCGCCAGCATCGGATCAACGACGATCACCGGCCGGTCCGCGATGTCGACGGGCACCTTGTAGTAATATTCGACCGGCTGCAGAGTCGTCGGATCGCGGTAAAGGCCGATATGGCCGACCCGGGCCGACGGCATCAGGTCGAGCATGCCGTCGAGCAGGCCGTTGCCGGCTCGCAGGATCGAGATCAGGCATACCTTCTTGCCCTCGAGCAGCGGCGCCCGCATCGGCAGCAGCGGCGTTTGGATGTCGGTCGTGGTCAGTTTCAGGTCACGCGTGATCTCGTAACCGATCAAGAGCGCCACCTCGCGGACCAAGCGGCGGAACTCCGCGACCGGAGTCTGCTGCATCCGCATCAGGGTCAGCTTATGCTGGACCAGCGGGTGGTCGACGACGACGAGATTGGACATCAGGCTGTACCGTTGTGTTCGAGGCGCGAAGCAGGCTTAAAGGAGCGCCATCCAGCTGACAATCGCGGGTCCGAGCCCGCGGGAAAGGCGCCAGCATTGCGAACGCGGGTCAAGGTCTGCTGCATCACGACAACCGAGGCGGCGCAGCTGGCCGTGCGTTACGGTGCCGATGCGCTGGGGCTCGTCGGCCCCATGCCGAGCGGGACCGGGATCATCGGCCTGGAGACGGCGCGCCATTTGGCGGCGAGCGTGCCACCCGCGGTGGCGAGCTTTCTTCTCAGCTCTGCGACGGCGCCCGAGCAACTGCTGGCCGAAGCGCGGCACGTGGCCCCTACCGCGCTGCAGATCGTGGATGCGGTCGATCCTCGCACCTATGCGCTGTTGCGGCAGGAGCTGCCGGCGCTGCGGATCGTCCAGGTGGTCCATGTCACCGGCGAGCGGACGATCGACGAGGCCATGGCCCTGGCGAGCCAGGTCGACGCACTGCTGCTCGACAGCGGCGAGCCCGATGCGCCCGTCCGGCTGCTGGGCGGCACGGGGCGCGTCCACGATTGGGCGATCAGCCGGCGGATCGTCGCCACCATGCCGATACCCGTGTTCTTGGCGGGCGGCCTGACGCCCGACAACGTCGTCGCGGCCATTCGCACCGTACGGCCCTTCGGCGTCGATCTCTGCACTGGCCTGCGGACGGAGGGCAGGCTTGACGAGCGCAAGCTCGCCGCCTTCATGCGGGCGGTCGGTAGCGCCTGACCCTTCAGCCCGACGCGGCGGCCAGGCGCTCCAGCTCCCGCCGATGCTCGTGCATCCGTAGGAACACCGCGTGGTCGCGATCGAAGCCCGCCCGTCGATCCGGGTTCGATTCGCGTACAGAGGCCGTCCGCGCCATGGCGGCGGCGGCAGCCGCCAGCGAGGGTTGCAGGCCCGCTGCCACGGCGCCGGTCATGGCTGAGCCCAGCAGCACCGCATCCTCGGCGGGCGCCATGACCTTGCAGCCGGTCGTATCGGCATAGAGCTCCATGAGCAGTGGGTTCTTGGTGTGTCCGCCTGCCACATGCAGCGTGTCGATTCGCCAGCCACGGGCATTCAATGCCTCGAGTATGTGGCGCGTGCCCAGGGCGATGGCGACCGCGGTGCGGTAATAGACCCGCGCCAACGCGTCGAGCGAGCTGTCGAGCTTCAGCCCGCTGATGACCCCCGTGGCATGCGGATCGGCCAGTGGCGACCGGTTGCCATGAAAATCCGGCAGGACGTGCAGGCCATGCGCGAAGGCCGGGCCTTCCTGCGCGCGCAACTGGCTGATCCGAGCCACCAGCGCCGCGTGGGGGTTGCCCTCGAGCTCGCGCGAGGCCGCATGCAGTGCCACGATATGGTCCAGGAGCGCCCCGGACGCCGACTGACCCGCCTCGTCCAACCACAGCCCCGGCAGCACGGCACCGAGATAGGGACCCCACACGCCCGGTACCGGGCGCGGCACCGTCGACAGCGCCATGTGACAGGTCGAGGTGCCGGCGATCATTGCGATCTGGCGGTCCAAGGCGTCGGCGCCCGCCGCGGCTGCGGCGCCGAGCACGCCCAAGGCGCCGGCATGGGCGTCGATCAGGCCGACCGCCACGCGGCAGCCCGTGGTGAGGCCAAGCTCATGCGCGGCCACTGCCGTGAGCGGGCCGAGGTCGCTGGCGATGGGCGATGCCCGCTCCGGCAGGCCGCCCTGGTCCAGCAGGTCCGGCACGCCCATGGCGGCGAGAAAGTCCGCCTGCCAGCCCGGTTGCTTGTGCGCCAGATAGGTCCACTTGCAGGTCAGCGTGCATTCGGAGCGGAGCGTGCTGCCACTGGCGCGCCAGGTCAGATAGTCGGCGAGATCCAGGAAGAGCCCGGCCTTTGCCCAAGCCTCGGGCAGATGCCGCTTGAGCCACATCAGCTTGGGGAGCTCCATCTCTGGCGACATGACGCCGCCGACATGGTCCAGCACAGGGTGGCCGCTGCGTGTGCAGGCTTCGGCCTCGTCCACGGCCCGGTGATCGAGCCAGACGATCGTGTCCCACTCGTCGCTGCCGGTTGATGATATGGACACTGACTGGCCGGCCGTATCGCGCACCACGAGGGAGCAGGTGGCATCGAAGCCGATGCCGTGGATCGCGCCAGGGTCGGCACCGGCTGCAGCGACAGCCTTGCGGGTCACCTCGCAGATGGCCTGCCAGATCTCCTCCGAGCTCTGCTCGGCATGGTGCGGTTGCGGCCGGTGAAGGCGGATGGGGCGCTCGGCCCGCCCCAGGCAATGCCCGGCAGGGTCGAACACACCGGCACGGGCGCTGCCGGTGCCGACATCGACGCCGATGACCAGACCTTCCATGTCGTTCTCCCTGATCGTTCATTCCACGAAGGCGTGCGCGGACTTCTACCGCTCGCGACGCCTCTTGGCGCCATGACGTGCCGTCGACGAGGATACTATTCAGCAGCGGACCTCTGGTCGAGTTTGGCAGTGGTTCACCAACGATCGCGGGAGACCGTCTGCACGGCTGTGATGGGCCTGCACCATCCGACGCCGATCGATGTCCGCGGCTCGTTACCGTCTTGCTGTGTGGCCGGGCAGTGCGGTTACTGTGAACAATTGGGCCGATATCAAAAAGGCGAGATTCCAATGCGTCGATCCACGATTGCCATGGCGGCCATGGCCATCACACTGTCTAACGCCGCCGTGGCGCAGGACGTGCCCATCCCGTCGATCGAGGACCCGCAGCAGCCCGAGGCAGGCCGTACGCGGTGGACATTGGGCCTCGGTGCCGGCGTGGTTCCCCAATATCAGGGTGCTAGCGACTATCAGGCGGTGCCGCTGCTGCAGATCCGGGCGCAGGATCTCTATCATCCCGATACCTACGCCCAGCTGTTCACCAACACCTTCACGTCGAACCTCATTTCCGATGCCGGCTTCCAGCTCGGGCCCATGGTGCAGTATCTCCCGAAGCGCGGCAGCGTCGACGACAACGAGGTGGACGATCTGCAGAATGTCGATCCGTCCCTGATGCTAGGCGCGGTCGTCGGCTACGATTTCAAGCTCGGCGAGCGACAGGGGATCCTGGTCCAGGGTTTGGGACGCCAGGATGTCGCCAACGGCAACGGGTTCCTGGGCACGTTGCGCACGACCTATCGGCAGCCATTCGCGCAGCGCTGGTTCATGACCGCCGGCGTCGAGACGACGTGGGCGAGCTCCGACTACATGGAGGCCTATTTCGGTGTCGACGGGCGCGATTCGGCGCGCAGCGGCCTGAAGGAGTACGACGCCAACAGCGGGTTCAAGGATGTCGGCGCCACCCTGACCTTGAGCTATGCGCTGAGCGAGCATTGGGGCCTCACGGGCATCGCCGCCTACCGCTTGCTGGTCGGGGATGCCGGCGACAGCCCGATCACCAAGAATGGCGACGAGAACCAGGTCTATGGCGGCCTGCTGGTGAACTACCGCTTCTGAGCTGCAGGGATCTCGCGGCTGGTGCCTACCAGACCAGCTGCGGTGCCACCCAGTCAGGCCGGGCGTCGAACTCGCGGCACAGCCGCTCGAGCCGCGGGCCCGCTTCCGACTGCGTTCCGGGCATGAATTCCGCGGCGTGGATGCCGCCGGTCAGGAAGCAGCTGGCGATGCCGATGCCGTTGGCGCCCTTGATGTCGTGCTCCAACGAGTCACCGACCGCGACGATCTCACTCGGCTCGAGGCCTTCCAGGGCGTCGAGACAGGCCCCGTAGATGGGCGCGTGCGGCTTGCCGACATAGAGCACCCGGCAGCCCATGGCCTCGTACATGGCGGCAACCGTCCCCGGTGCCACGACCAGCTCACCCCCGGACGGCGCCACGCGATCGGGATTGGAGCAGACCATCGGCAGCTGCCGTACCGCGGCGCGCTCGAGCACGGCGCGATAGTGGTCGAGCGTCAGCGGCGGTATCTCGAGGCCGGTCGTGAACAGGAAATCGGCCTGCTCCGGTGCTTCCACCAGCTCGAGGCCCAGCCCCTCGACCACGCCCTGGTCGCCATTGATGGTGAACAGCAGGCAGCGCGTGCCGAGGTCGGCGAAGCCCGGCTGGTTGCGGTGCCGTAGCAGGTGCCAAGCGGCTTCCCCGGAGGTCACCACCGCGTCGAACATGGCGACGTTGAAGCCCAGCTGCGTCAGCCGGTGCCGGTTCAGGTCGGCTCGGCGGCCCGAGTTCGACAGCACCACCAGCCGCTTGTTGCGGCGCTTCAGCTCGCTCAGTGCTTCCAGTGCCGAAGGCAGCGCGCGGCGGCCGTCGTGGATCACACCCCACTGATCGAGCAGGAAGCCCTGGTAGCGGTCCGCGAAGTCGCTGATACCGTCGACGAACACGGGTGCGGTCATGGGCTGGGCTTTCGGCGGCGGTTGCGTCTGCGCGAAGGCTAGGTAGGACAGCCGGACGGCGTAGGCAATCGGGCCTGACGGGGAGAAGCCAATGAGCGCCATCGACCTTGGGCTGGCCGGGCGGCGCGTGCTGGTGACCGGAGCCAGCCGCGGCATCGGCGCCGCCGCGGCGCAGGCCTTCGCCGCCGCCGGCTGCAAGCTGGCGCTGCACTACCATACGGAGCCCGCCGAGGGGGCGGCGCTGCCGGCCGCGGCACTGCTGCAGGGCGACTTCGCGGCGATGGACGATGTCCGCCGCGTGGTGGCGGAGGCCACGACGGCACTGGGCGGTCTGGACGTGCTGGTCAACAATGCCGGCCACATGCTGGGGCGCGTGCCGCTGGCGGAGATGAGCGACGAGGCCGTCGATCGGGTCTTCGATCTGAATGCCCGCTCGGTGGTGGCGGCGTGCCGGGCCGCACTGCCGGCGCTGACGGAAAGCCGCGGCTGCATCATCAACGTGACATCGATCTCCGCGCGCAGCGGCGGGAGCGCCGGCTCGGCGCTGTACAGTGCGGCCAAGGCGTTCGTCGCGACCTTCACGCGCGCGCTCGCCACCGAGCTGGCGCCGCAGGGCATCAGGGTCAACGCCGTGGCGCCGGGCACGATCCTGACCCGCTTCCACGAGATCTACTCAACGCCGGAGAAGCTGGAGGCGACCCGGCAGCGTATCCCGCTCGGCCGCCTGGGCGAGGGCCGGGACTGCGCGGGCGCATTCCTCTATCTGGCCTCCCCGCGCTGGGGCGGGTACGTGACCGGGCAGGTGATCGAGGTGAACGGCGGCCAGTTGATGCCCTGAGGCCGTCGCTCGCTGCTAGCCCAACGCGGCGGCGCCGTGCACGGCCGGCAGCAGCAGATCCACCTCCGCCGCCGGCAGCGGCCGTGCGAACAGATAGCCCTGGACTTCGTCGCAGCCTGCAGCCACGAGGAAATCGCGCTGGTCCTTCGTCTCGACACCCTCCGCCAGGACCTTCAGCTGCAGCGTCTTGCCCAGATGGATGATGGTGCGGGCGATCGCGGCGTCGCCGGCATCCTGGGGCAGGTGGCTGACGAACGAGCGGTCGATCTTGAGTTTGTCGAGGCTGAAGCGCTTGAGATAGCTCAAGGACGAGTATCCGACGCCGAAATCGTCGAGCGCCAGGGTCACGCCGCAGTGATGTAGGGCCTCGAGCGTGGCCTCGGCACCGCGCCGGTCGCGCATCAGCATGCCTTCGGTGATCTCGAGTTCGAGACAGCGCGCGGGCAGGCCGGTCTCGTCCAGGATCTGGTTCACGAGCTCGGTCAGATCCTGGTAGGCGAACTGGGCCGGCGACAGGTTGACCGCGATGCGCGCGTCGAGCCAGCCGCGCTCAAACCACAGCCGGCCCTGGCGGCAGGATTCGCGCAGCGCCAGCTCGCCCAGCTCGAGGATGAGCCCGCACTCCTCGGCCACCGGAATGAAGCGCGCCGGCGACACTGGGCCGAGAGTCGGGTGGTGCCAACGCATCAGGCTCTCGACCCCGACTAGGCGGCTGGTGCGCAAGCAGAACTGCGGCTGGAACATGAAGCTGATCTCGCCGCGCTTGGCGGCATTGCGCAGCGAGCTCTCGATTCGTTTGCGCTCGTGCAGGCGCTCGTTCATGTCCGGTGAGAAGAACGCGAAGCAGCCGCGACCGGTGGCCTTGGCGGCGTAGAGGGCGAGATCGGCCTGGCGGAGCAGCTCCTGCGGATCGCCGCCCGCCGGCGTCCACAGCGCGATGCCGATCGAGGCGGTGGCATAGACTTCCTGGCCGTCGATCCGGTAGGGCAGGGAGAGTCTGGCCAGCAGGCGCTCGGCGAGATTGGCCGCCGCACTGGTGCTGCCGGCCCCCACCTGGATCACGGCGAATTCGTCGCCGCCGAGACGGGCCACCGTGTCGCAGCCGCGGATCTCCTCCGCCAGCCGCAGCGCCACCCGGCGCAGCAGCTCGTCGCCGGCGGCGTGACCCATGGTGTCGTTGACACCCTTGAAGTCATTGAGGTCGAGGCAGTGAACCGCCAGCGGGACGCCGGTGCGGCGAGCGCCGGTGACGGCGCGACTCAGGCGATCGTCGAACACGACCCGGTTCGGCAACGACGTCAACGCGTCGTGCTGCGCCAAATGCCGGATCCGATCTTCGGCCTCGATTCGCTCGGTCACGTCCTGACAGGTGCCGAACAGTGCCGCCGGCTGACCGTGCGCGTCGTTCTCGACCTCGGCGTCGATGCTGACGAAGCGTAGCCGGCCCTTCGGCTTGTGCAGGCGGACGGTGACGCTGAAGCGTTGCGCCCGGCGCAGGGAACGACGGCCCTCCTGCAGCAGCCGACGGCGGTCCTGGGCCTGGATCGCGTGCAGCACGGCCCGCAGGCGGGGCACGAAACTGGCTGGGTCCTCCCCCCACAGCTCGAACATCTGGTCCGACCATTCGAGCGTCAGGCTGCCCAGCGGCTGGCGCCAGGAGCCGATGCGGGCAATGGTCTGCGACCGCTTGAGCGAGGCCTCGCTGTGGCGCAGCTCCTCCAGCATCCGCCGCCGCGTGGTGATGTCGTCGACGATGGTCAGGATGTAGCCGCAGCCGCCGCTCTCGTCCGGGATGGCCAGCTTCTTGACGTGCAGCCAGCGGCGCTGGCGCCCCTCGCCCTGGGCCACCTCGCGCTCGAGCACCAGGGCCGGCTGGGCCACGATGCTGTCGTCGAGCGTGCCCAGGAAGGCGGCGTCATCGGGCGCGAACAGATCGTCCGCGGATCGCCCGACGCCGATGCGGGCCCCGGCTGCGGGACTGGCGAGCTTGGCCTGGACGGGGTTGTTGAAGAACAGGTAGCGCCGCGTGCGCGCGTCCTTCACGGACAGCGCCGACGGCAGGTGCTCGAGGATCCGGCTGAGGAATGTCCGGCTTTCCGCCAGTGCCCGCTCGGCAGCCACGCGCTCGCTGATGTCCTGCTGCATGGACAGGATGAACGCGGCTTGGTTCTGGTCCCCCGGGATCACGACGCTGCGGCTGTAGAACTGGCGCTCTGCGTCGCCCTGCCCGAGCGTGAACACCCGTTCCGCCACCGTCTCCGGCACTCGCTGCAGCCGCGCGTCGTCGGCGCGCAGGGTAGCCGCGATCGGCTCGGGCAAATTGGCCGGCGTCCCGTCGGCCGGCTCGCCGGTAAGCCGCCCGAGCAGCTCGGCGAACTCCCGGTTCACGCGCACGAGCTTGCCCGTCCCGATCTCGCGCACGGCCACGAGGGCCGGCATGTAGTCGATGACCGCGTCCAGGAACGCATTGGTCCGATCGAGCGCCCGCTGTGCCTCGACCTGGGCCGTGATCTCGATGTTGTAGGTCAGCAGGTAGCGGACCTCCTCTGTCGCATCGGCGATCGTCAGTTTTTTGGAAAGGAACCAGCGCGGCCGGCCCTCGCTCTCGATGCGAAAGCGGGTCTCGTGAATGCCGCCCGGCGCGCGCAGCAGCGCGGTCTCGACTTCATCGATCTCGGCGGCCAGCGAAGGCGGGTAGATCTCATGCACGGTCCTGCCGACCATGCTGACCGTGGTGTCACCGGGCGATACGACCTCCGCACCGCGCACCTCGACGAACCGTCGCGTGCGGGCGTCCTTCAGTGCCAGCACGCCGGGCAGGTGATCCAGCATGATCCGTAATGTCTCAGGATCGTCGGCTGGGCGTCCCCCTTCCGGAGCGATGGCCATCATGCCCTTGGGCTCACGCACGCCGAGGAAGCCTCGAATCGATGCCTCGCTGCGCTCGCCGAGCGGTTGCCATCGCAGCTCGAGCGGCGGACCACCCTTGACGCGGTAGGCCATCAGGCTGCCCGCGCTGCCGCTTTGGATCATCGCATGCAGCCGTTCCCGGCTGCCTGGCTGCAGGCTGTCGCCCGCCCGCAGATGTGGTGGCTCGCCGTCGCCCAGCTCCAGCAGGCGTCGCGCCGATGGGTTGGCAGCAGCAATACGGCCATTGGCCAGTACCGCCGCCATGCCGTCGAAGGCAGCGGCCAGGGCGGCGGCGACCACCGGATCCACCCGGCTAAGGGCGGCCGATGCGGCGGCGGGGGCAGAGGCGGGCGCAATTCCGAGCACGCCGCCACCGTGGCATCACCCAGCTAAGACTTGCTTAAAGCGCCGCCAATCGTTGTGGCGTGTGGCGGGTCAGCCAGCCGCGCGTGCTTCCCGCCTGTCTTGCCCCAGAGTCGTGGACGAGGTACGGGCGGCGCGGCGAATCACTTGCGGCGGCTGCCCAAATGCGCGCAGGAAGGCGCGTCGCATCCGGTCCCGGTCGGCAAAGCCCGTCTGCCGGGCGACCACGTCGATCGGATGGCGGCTCGTCTCCATGAGCTGGCGCGCCGCCTCCAAGCGCAGATTCTCGACCGCCTTCGCCGGGGACTGGCCCGTCTCGGCCTGGAAGGTGCGGCTGAACTGCCGCGGGCTGAGATGGGCGACCTCGGCCAGATCCTCGACGCTCAGCCGTGTGTGCAGGTTTTGCTTGGCATAGGTGATCGTGGTCTGGATGCGGTCCGATTTAGGTGACAGCTCGAGCAGGGCCGAGAACTGGGACTGGCCGCCGCTGCGGCGGTGATAGACGACGAGCTTGCGGGCGACGGCCCGCGCGATCTCGATCCCGAGATCCGCCTCGATCAGGGCCAGCGCGAGATCGATCCCGGCAGTCATGCCGGCCGACGTCCAGACCGGCCCGTCGGCGACGAAGATTCTGTCTTCCTCCACCCGCACCTTGGGATAGCGCGCCTGCAGCTCGCGCGCCCGGGCCCAATGCGTGGTGGCGCGCCGCCCGTCGAGCAGTCCGGCCTCGGCGAGGACGAACGCGCCGGTGCAGGTTGAGGCGATCCTGGTGGCGTGTCGCGAGGCATGACGGACGAAATCGGCCAAGGCGGGTGTGGGCGCCTCCATGGCACCGCCGACGATCAGCAGATCGTGACGGGCTGCCACGAAAGCTTCCGTCTGGACTGGGAAGCCGACCGAGGTCCGGACCGGGCCACCGGCCTCCGACAGCAGCCGCAGCTCGTAGTACGGCCCGCCGGGCTGCAAATTGGCCACCTCGAACGCGGTGGTGGCGGCGAGGCTCATCGGCGAGTAGCCGGAGTGGACGATGAAGCCGACGACGCGCATGGGGTTTACCTGCTATGTCCTGAAATGCCGTGTATATGACATTCAAGACGGAAGTGAGCAAGGGTAGACCACTCTCCTCGGCCCCTTGGCCAGATGGAGTGCATGTGATGAATGACGACAATGGCTGTGGCACCGCGCTGGTCACCGGTGCCTCCGCGGGCATCGGCGCCATCTACGCCGATCGGCTGGCGAGACGCGGATTCGACCTGATACTCGTGGCGCGCAACGATGAGCGGCTGCGGGCGGTCGCACGGCGGGTCGGCGCAGCTAGCGGTCGCACCGTCCAGATCATCAAGGCCGATCTCGAGGACAAGGCCGATCTTCTGCGGGTGGAGACCATGCTGCGTGATAATGCTTCCGTCACGATGCTGGTCAATAATGCCGGCTTCGGTGCGGTGACGTCGCTGCTGCAGTCCAATGTCGACAGGATGGAGGCGATGATCGCGATCAATGTCGGCGCACTCACCCGGCTGACCTATGCGGCCGTGCCAGGCTTTGTCGACCGTGGCCGCGGGGCCTTGATCAACATCGCCTCCATCGTCGCGATCGGGCCGGAAATCCTGAACGGCGTCTACGGTGCCTCCAAGGCCTATGTGCTGGCGCTCACCCAGTCGCTCCAGCATGAGCTGGCGGGCAAGGGCGTGCGCGTGCAGGCCGTGCTGCCGGGGGCCACTGCGACCGAGTTCTGGGACATCGCCGGCCTGCCGCACACGAGCCTGCCGTCAGACCGCGTGATGCGTGCCGAAGAGATGGTCGACGCGGCCCTTGCCGGCTTCGATCAGGGCGAGGTGGTAACGATCCCACCGCTGCAGGATGGTCGGGAGTGGCTGGCCTACGAGGCCGCGCGCCGAGCCTTGGCGCAGCAGTTCGGCCACGCGACGCCCGGGCCGCGCTACCGACCGACGTTGAAGGCCGCCAGCTAGAGAGGCCTCGCCTCGCGCATCAGCGGCTGAGCGCGTGCGCCAGCAGCGGCTGGAACAGAGTCGGCCGCTCGGCATGGGGCCAGTGGCCGGCATCGGCCACGACGGCCACCGAGGCAGCCGGAAAATAACCGCGCAACGCTGCCTCGCCGGCCGGGTCGACATAGTCCGATCTGGCGCCGCGCAGGCAGTCGACCTTGCCGGCATAGCTCCGGCCCGCGAGCTCGGCCGGAAAGCCCGTGAGCGCCGGCATCGTGCGCAGCAGGACCTCAAGGTTGGGCTGCCAAGCCAGCCTGCCGTCGGCGGTGTCGAGGTTTTGGAGCAGGAAGCCGCGCAAGGCAGGGTCCGGTACGCCCTCGCGTAAGGCTGCGTCGACGTCGGCACGGCGCTGCGCGATGTGGAGCGGCACCGCCAGCATGGCGCGGATCAGGTCGTCATAGCCTTGCGCATAAGCAACTGGTGCGATGTCGACCACGACCAGGCGCTCCACCAGCTCGGGCCGGGACAGCGCCATGGTCATGGCCACCTTCCCACCCATGCTGTGGCCGACCACGCGGACCGGGCCGGCACCCAAGCCTTCGATCAGCGCCGCAACGTCGCCGGCCATCGCCGGATAGCTCATCTCGTCGGCCCACGGCGAGACGCCGTGGTTGCGCAGATCGACCAGATGGAACGCGTAGCTCGACTCGAGCGCGCGGGCGATGGACAGCCAGTTGCGCGCCCGGCCGAGCAACCCGTGCAGGACGACGACCGGTGGGCCATCGCCAATGGCTGTCCGACTGAGTTCGAGCGGCGTTGATGCCATCATGCGAGCGCTCCCGACGTGAACTTTCCGATCAGGGACGTCATAGGAAGGTGACGCGCACGGCAAAGCCCAGATCGTCGAAATCGAATGGCCTGTCCGGGCGGATGACCACCGTGACACCCTGCCGCCCAACATCAGCGAGGCGCGGGGCCTCGCCCGCCTGCCCGCCGCGCAGCTTGAAGTTGATGCGCTCGATCTGGCCGCGATAGGGCTCAGGCTTGCCGGGGACGGTGATCTCGACCGTGCCGCCGACCTGCAGGCGGCGGGCGCTGTCCAACGGGACCTGCGCCCGCACGGTCAGCGGCTGGTCGGCGGCGACCAGCGTGGCGACGATCTCGCCCGGGTGGGCCACCTTGCCCGGGGGGACCAGCCACTCGTCCAGCACGCAGGCGCAGGGGCTGACCAGCGGCACCACGCTGTTGTCCGCAGCCCGCAGCCTGGCCACGGCGTCGCCGCGTTTCAGCAGCCCGTCCACCCCGACCTCCACGGTGCCGGTCGAGGCCGCGGTAACGCGATAGAGCGGGGCCTCGATCACGGCCTGATCGGTCGTCACGACGAGGTAGCGCTGATAGATGCCTGCCACGATCAGGGCCGTGAGGCCGGCACCGACCAGGGCGAGCAGCCCCATGCCGACATAGCGCCGGAGCCGACGGCCCCAGCCCTCGCGCTCGTTCAGCGCATGGAACAGGTTCTGGACCCGGGCCTCACCGACATTGTCGCGCCCGACCACGCTCAGGATGTCACCGCCGGAGACCAGCTCACCGGACAGATAGGCATCGACGATGAACCGGAACAGCGACAGCTGGCCTTGCGAGAGGGAGAGGAACTTGCCCCCGAACCGCGGCAGCTCCGGGAGGACATAGACCATCTGGGCATCGAGCCGCAGCGAGAGCTCGAAATCCTCGAACGGGAAGATCAGGCGGACCGCGAAGCGTTCCCCGGGCTGGCGCGAGTCGAGTGGGCCCGCGACCCCAAAGCCGCCCACCGACCAATCGTCGACCATGTACTGCGTGCCGTCGATCTCCAGCACGATCGGAATCCGCAGTCGGACATACTGGCGATGGATCTCGGCTTCGTGGACGAGTTGGGGCTTCATGGCGTGATCCTAGAGCAGTCGGCCCAGGGTGGCGATCTGCGGCATCGGCAGGACACCCGTAGCCAACGCCACACCGGTGGTCAGGGCGACGATGGCCAGCACATGCAGCGCCAGCGAGCCGAACGCCTGCAGCCATCGCTGCGCCCGGGTGCGGTCCGGCGCCCAGCTGATGTTCTGGCGGGTCCAGCGCTGCCGATCGAGGTGGAACAGCGCCCAGGTCTTGAGCAGGGCGCCGTAGAGCTGGGAATAGTACAGAAGCGGCGGGTAGAGGCCACTGATCGTCGGGCGGACGGTCAGCAACAGCGCGCTCTGTAGCAAACGCGTCGCCATGACCCACAGCAGATAGGCATAAAGAAAGGCCGGGCTCACGGCGAGCGCCAGCAGGATGGCGGCGATGGGGCCGACCAGCGGCGTCCACATCGAAATCCGCTGATCCAGCAGGCACCACCAGATGAACCAGCCGACACGCCCCGGCCCCAGCGCCAGGCAGCGCCCGCTGGCGCGCAGCATGTTGCCGAACCAGCGCAGCATCAGGGCGGTCGAGGCGCGGACCAGATCGGGCGCCGGCGGCTGCTCGATCGTCAGCACCTGCACGTCCGGGACGTAGAGCGTGCGGAGGCCCCTGGCCAGGAGCCAGAAGGCGGCCGACTTGTCCTCACCGGTGAGCAGGCGCAGATGGCCGTGCCGCCAGTGCTCCAGGCTGTCGTGCTGGATCAGATGGATGAAGCTCGGGTCCGTGGCCACCGCGACCTGATAGACCGACATCCGCCCGGTCAGCGTGATCAGCCGCCCGGACAGCGCCATCGACGACATCAGCAGATGGCGCTGGGCGAAGCGCAGCCGGTGCCAGGCGCGCATCGCCGGGCTGCCATCGCGCACGAGGCAATCCTCATCGGTGGTCAGAGCCGCGAGGCTCGGCAGCAGACGGAAGCAGGGCAGCGTGCGCGCGAGGCAGCCCGGCGGCAGGACCGCGTCGCCGTCCTGCACCACCACCGCCGCGCTGCCGGCCGGGCGCTGCAGGGCAATCGCCCGCAACGCCCGGGCGAGGCCGTCCCGCTTGCCCGTGGCCGCGCCGCGCACCAGCAGCAGACGTACGCTCGGGGGCGGCGCCAGCTGGCGGAACAGGTCCTTGACCAGCCGCTGGTCAGCCATCTCGACGATGGCGGCGACGATGGTCACCGGACGGGGATAGCGCACCGCTTCGGCGATGGCGGCACCGAAGGCCGCCACCGTGGTCTCGGTCGCGATCCGATAGCTGGTGATGACGATGAAGACTTCAGGGACCAGCAATTCCGCCGCGGTCTCGGGCCCGGCCGCCGCCAGACGCTCCGCCTGCGCCCGCCAGCGCGGGAACACCACGCACCGATACCACAGCGAGCGCACCAGATGGACGCCGCCCCAGCTGTAGCGCCACACACCGACCCAGCCGAGAACGAAGATGAACGCCCCGGTGCCGGGCTGCCAGACGGCTGCCGGTGCATGCAGGGCCAGCGCCGTGAAAGCCAGGAGGTAGATACCGAGGAACAAGGCCGATCAGTGCCCGGA
>JAPJRA010000705.1 GCA_030824835.1 Geminicoccaceae bacterium
TTGTGATCCACGGTGAGCCGGGTCGTCAGCCGGGCGCTGCGCTGAAGGGCGTCCGGCCCGAGCGGCCAGGGGTAGAGCTGGCAGGTCGAGGCATTCCGGCTGCGCAGGCAGGCATGACGGTCGAGATCGTCGAGGTTCCTGAGCTCGCCGTGCCGCTGCAGATAGTCGGGGGACGCCACCAGGACGAGGCGGAAGGCGCCGAGTCGGCGCGCCCGCAGCCGGGAATCCTTCAGGCTGCCGATGCGCAGCACGATCTCGAAGCCTTCCTCGATCAGGTCGATGACGCGGTTGGTGTAGGCGAGATCCAGCTCGAGGGCAGGGAAAGCCGTCATGAAGTCCAGGAACACGCGGTTCCAGCTGTCGGCGACCAACGGAGCGCTGACCCGCAGCCTGCCGCTGGGCGCCTCCCTGGCCACCGCCAGGTCGCGTTCCACCGCCGCCACCTCTTGCATGATGATCCGGCAGCGTGCGAGCAGGCGATCGCCCTCGGCCGTCAGCTTGATGCGGCGTGTGTTGCGCTGGAAGAGGCGGACGCCGAGCTTGGCCTCGAGCCGAACAATCGTCTTGCCGATGGCGGACGCCGTCAGACCAATGGCGCGCGCAGCCGCCGTGTAGGAGCCGGAATCGGCCACCTGAACGAACACCGCCAGTTCTGTCAGCTTGTCCATCGCGGAACCCTCGTCCGAGATCATCGGACGGGCAAGCCCATTCCTCAGAGTAGCCACGCCATCTACATCCGATGCTGCATGGCAGGAGCAACGCGATGAGACCGCCACAGGTCACGGCTTTGCCGGATGGCTTCTATGGCGCCCGCCTCGGCGCACATCTGGCGATGGACCAACGACATCTGCTGAGCCTCAGCCGGGACGACGGCCTCGAGCTGGCAGTGACCCGCCTTTCTTGCGGCCGCGACCGGCGCGAGCGAACGGCGCCGACACTGACCGAGGCTGCCTTCAGCCTCCTGCACCAGCTGCAGGATCTGGACGGGCATGCCTGCTGGCAGGGGGGAAGGCAGCGCTTCGCGGGTCCCTTCGGCGCAGGGACGGTCAGCGTGGTGGACCTGCGCGAGCAGGCTGCCTGTGAGTTCCGCGGGCCGGTCGAAGCGGTCCAGTTCTACGTGCCCAAAGCCACCATGGACGAGCTCGCCTACCAGCAGGGCGCGCGGCCGCTCGGCACGCTGGCCTGGGACCGCGCCCGACCGGACCCGGTCCTCGTGTCCATGACCCAGCTTCTCCTGGCGGAGCTCGAGCAGCGCGAGGCTGCGAACCGGCTGCTGGTCGATCATCTCGGCCTCGGGCTCCTGGCGCACTTCGCCAACGCCTACGGTGGGATCCGGCCGACCGGGCAGCACCCCGGCGGCCTGGCGCCATGGCAGATGCGCCGGGCCCAGGACATGCTGCATGCCCGGCTGGCGAGCCAGTTGACCATCGCCGACGTCGCCAGGGAGTGCCGCCTCACGCCCAGCCACTTCGCGCGGGCCTTCCGGCGCAGTCTGGGCGTGGCGCCGCACCGGTACCTGACCAACATCCGGGTCGCACGGTCCAAGGAGCTGATGACCACGACGGAGCTGCCACTGGCCGACATCGCCCTCCTGTCGGGCTTCGGCGATCAGAGCTACTTCACCCGGATCTTCACGCGCACGGTCGGCACCAGCCCGGGCGCCTGGCGGCGCACGCGAACGGGTCTTCGGCTCTGTGCCGGTGATCTCCCCGATGGCTCGGGCCGACGCCCAGACGACGGTGGCTGGCGCGGGTCCTGCCGGCCAGGACCGTGATCGCGTCCAACCGGCGACGCAGGCCTCCAAGCCAGAGATGGCGCAAGTCTGCCATGAGCTGGACCTGACAGACCGCCTCTCTCGTCTCGCGGTGATCGCGCGCCAGGCGGTCGGACAGGAGGGAAAGCATGCCATCCGACTACCAAGAGCTGCTGTCGCCGCAGAATTGCGCGCTGGCGCTGATCGACTTCCAGCCCGCCATGTTCCAGGGTGTGCAGAGCCACGATCGCAAGGTCATCGTCGACAACGTGCAGGTGCTGGCCCGGGTCTCGAAACTGTTCGAGGTGCCGACCATCATCACCACGGTGGCCAAGGACTCGTTCTCGGGCCCGTTCATGCCGGAGGTGACCGAGGGCATCTATCCCGAGAAGACCGTGATCGACCGGACCTCGATCAACTCCTGGCTTAATGCCGACTTTCGCGCCGCCGTGGCGGCAACCGGGCGCAAGCGGTTCGTGCTGGCCGGTCTGTGGACGGGCGCCTGCGTGAACTTCCCGACCCTCGACATGCTCAAGGCTGGCTACGAGATCTTCGTGGTCTCCGACGCCTGCGGCGATACGAGCCCGGAGGCGCACGAGCGGGCGATCCAACGCATGGTCCAGGCCGGTGCGGTACCGATCACCGCCCTCCAGTTCGTCTTCGAGCTGCAGCAGGACTGGGCGCGCGGCGAGACCTACGAGGGTGTCATGTCTATTCTCAAGGACCTGACCCCCTACGGCATCCAGGTCCGCTTCTCCAAATGGGCCCTCGGTGAACACGCGTCCGAGGCCGGAGCGGCCTGACGTTATGTCCATGCTGCCCTATCTTCTCTCACTCGTCGCCGGTCTCGCCGTGGGAGTCGCCTACGGCCTGGTCGGCGTGAAGTCGCCGGCACCGCCGGTCATCGCCCTGGTCGGTCTGCTCGGCATGCTGATGGGCGAGATGGGGGTATCCTACTGGCGTGGCCATCCGACCGTGCTGTCGAGCCTGCTCCACCGCAAGAGCTTCGCGGTGGAGCCCACGGAGCGGCCACGGCCACCACGAGCCTGAGGTCCGACCACACCACCCTCTCACGGAGAGCACGATG
>JAPJRA010000706.1:0-256 GCA_030824835.1 Geminicoccaceae bacterium
GCCTCGACGACCTCGATCCCGTCGCTCACCTGATAGGTGAAGCTGTCCGTGCCGGTGAAGCCGGACGGCGGCGTGTAGGTTACCGTCTTGTCCGGGTTGACGGCGATCTGGCCCATGAGCGGCACCGTCAGCGCGGTGAGCTGCAGGGGGTCGCCGTCCGCATCGTTGTCGTTGGCCAGGAGGTTCAGCGTGACCGGCTCGCCCGCGGAAGCGGCATGGTCGGGAGTCGCGACCGGCGGCGCGTTGCTTCGCTCCA
>JAPJRA010000706.1:266-2836 GCA_030824835.1 Geminicoccaceae bacterium
ACCTGGCCGGTCGCGGCGGCGCCGTCGGCGTCCCGGATCGAGTAGGTGAAGCTGTCGGCGCCGATGAATCCGATCGTCGGCGTGTAGACGAACTGCTGGTCGGGCGTGAGCGAGAGACTGCCGTGACCCGGCATGGTCATGCCCGCGAGGCTGACCGGTCCCCCGTCGGGGTCATGGTCGTTGGCCAGGGCGTCGATCGTCACCGGGGCGCCGGTGTGCGTGACGGCCGAGTCGGGCCCGGCCACCGGCGCGCCGTTGCGGGCCGTCACCGTGATCGTGACGTTGGCGGTGCCGACGCCGCCCAGGCCGTCCCCGATGGTGTAGGTGAAGCTGTCGATGCCGCTGAAGCCCGCCTCCGGCGTGTAGCGGATCGTCTGGTCGGGCTGGACCTCGATCGTGCCATGGCCGGGCGCGTCGATGCCGATAATGCCGAACGTGTCGCCGTCGGCATCGTTGTCGTTGGCCAGCGCCGGGACCACGACGCTGTTGCCGGCGAGCGTCTGGGCGCTGTCATTGTGCGCCGCCGGGGCCGAATTGGGCCGTACGACGGTGATCGTCACGTCCGCCGCTGCGGTCCCGCCGATCGAGTCGCGGACCGTGTAGGCGAAGCCGTCATTGCCCACGAAATCCGCGGGCGGGGTGTAGGTGAAGCTCTGATCCGGATTGAGGGCCAGCGTCCCGAACGCGGGCATCGTGTAGCCCACGATGCTGAGTGTGCTGCCGGAATCGTTGGCGAGCACGTTGATCACGACCGACGCCCCGAGCAGGGTACGTGCGGTGTCGGCATGGGCTGTCGGCACGAGCTGGCTCCTTCGTAATTAGCCGTCTCCTACCGTATAAGTTGATTATCCTATTATCTGTCAATATATACCTGTTAAGTTAAAAGATGCTAAAATTCAAGGGTTCCGGGCTGCCCGGGTCGTTTCCCCAAAACCACGCCTTGGCAAAAAATGCTGCACTGCGAGCAATCCCGGGGTACGCACCGGGGCGGATCGGCCTACGTCTCTGTGCGGCGGCCTGTACCAAGAGGTAGCCGCGTGGTAGCTACCGCATGGTGAATACGGCCGTTCGGCCATCCAGCAGCCAGCAAGTGAGCCGGAAGGGTATGCTGCTCTACATCATGAGCCGGCCGCATAGCGGCAGCACGATTCTCGATATTCTGATCGGCAACAGCAGCACCGTTGAGGGCGTCGGGCAGCTGGTGTCCGACATGGGCAAGCTGGACAATCCTTGTGCCTGCGGCGCCACGATCCGCGCATGCCTGTTCTGGCAGGCGGTGCGGACGGAGGTCGAGAGCGCCGGCATCGGGTGGGACGAGGCGGTCCGGGCCAGTGTCGACCAGGCGCATATCCGGCGCTACTGGCGCACCTGGCGTGCGCGCCCGACGGATGCGTCGCTGCTGCGGCTGGCCGCGATCACGCGGGTCGTCACCGCGGCGATCGCCAAGGTGGCCGGCAAGCCGCACGTGCTCGATTCGACCAAGGAGCCCACGCGCGGCCTGTTTCTGGCCCGCTTCATGCCCGAGGCGCAGCTGATCAGGCTGGTCCGGGACCCGCGTTCGGCCGTCGCCAGCCACTACTGGCGGCTGAAGGAAAAGGGCTTCTATCACTTCTTGCGCCGCGACTGGCATACGACCCGCCTCGGCCCGGTGTTCCTGGTGGTCGCGGCGATGAGCTGGACCATCGGCAATCTGCTGGCCGAGATCGCGGCCCGGCGGGCCCCTGGCCGGGTGCTGCTGCTGCGCTACGAGGATCTGCGCGATGACCCCGCGGCAGCGCTGCAGGCAATCGCGACCCATGCCGGGATCGATCTGAGCGACAGCATCGTCAAGCTCGCCGAGGACCGCCCGCTGGACGTGCAGCACATCATCGGCGGCAACGACGTTCGCCTGGAGCCGGGTCTGCGCTTCGACCCGAGCCGGGAGAGCACGCGGCGCCCGCTGCCACGCTGGGTCGAGCTGGTCACGGCCGCCTGCTGCTGGCCACTCATGCGTCGTTACGGATACTCCATGCGCCGGCCCGCCGGCCGCGCCGCCGCACCGCTCGCTCGCTCGAAGGATGCCGCTGCCTGATGCGCAAATCGCTGCTCGACAAATTGGCCCCGGCCGTCTTCGTCCTGGGCCTGCTCCTGATTGCGTTCGGCTACGGGTTCTACGCGGCCCGCGACGGGCTGTTCCCGGCCTCGACGCTGAACAGCGCCGAGGAATCGGCCCGCGGCATCTGGGAGGCCTATATCCGGCCACCGCCGTTCGATCGTCCCGGCCATGCCGGCACACCCGACCAGTCGACGGCCGTCACCCACCTGCCCGACCGGCTGGCCGAGGGCGTGACCCTCGTCGTCGGCTACCGGCCCGAAGGTTTCGGCGCCTGGATCGTGGATGCCGGCGGCAACGTCCTGCACCGGTGGAACGCCACGTTCAGCCAGGTGTTCGGCAGCCCGGCGCCGCAGCTCGCCTATCAGGCGCGCGACATCACGATCGCCTGGCACGGTACGCACCTGTTCCCCAACGGTGACATCCTGTTCAATTTCCAGGACAACAGTTTCCCGTTCGGCAGCGGCCTCGTGAAGCT
>JAPJRA010000707.1 GCA_030824835.1 Geminicoccaceae bacterium
GTCGCCAGGGAAGGTCGCGCAGGGTGCCCAGCGCCTCGACCAGCGCCAGATGGTCCTTGCGCGGCATCACCGCCCCCACCGCAACCAGCCGTATCTCGCCCGCGTCCGAGCCCACGGCGGCGGGCCTCGGATCGAACCCCGGGAAGGCGGTCGTGATCCGCGCCGCGGGCACGCCGTAGTCGCGCTCGAGCGTGACGGCCGTCAGCCTCGAGGTGACCACGATCTGGCTGGCATGGCCCAGCGCCTCACGCTCCATGGCCGCCAGCGCCGCGCGGCCTTCCGTGGCCGGCCCGTTCTCGTCGGCGAAGGGATGGTGCACGATCGGGACCAGCCGGAGCCGCCGGGCCTCGCCCGCCAGCACCTCGGGCATGGTGTCGAGCGCGTAATTGTCGGCGAGGACCACCATATCGTCCGGGAGGGCCGCCAGGACGCGCGCCGATTCGGCCAGCGCCGCACGGTCCGGTCGGGGAAAGCCGGGCGGCAGCGCCCGCTCCTCGACCGTCCAGCGCAGCCCGCGCAGCTCCGCCGCCACGCGTGCGCCCCAGATGTAGCCGCCGGTCCGACGCTCACAGTCAACGGGCACGAGCAGCGTGACGCGGCGGTGCATCGGTAGGGCTCCGGGACAGGGTGCCTGCCGGGCCTACCCGGTAGCGCGAGATCGTACTCAGGTACCTATGCAGTAAACCCTGAGCGTTCAATCCAGAGCTCACAACTACCCACAAGTGTTAGCTCCGCCTAGAGTGCTCCCGATCGATAGGATCGGAGACGATTTTGAACAAAAATTCATTTCAGCGGTGGACGGCCGCTCCTGCCGCCCCCATGGCCGTCCATGACCGAAGAATCCTGCTGGCCGCCACGGCCGTGCTCGCGGCACTGTCGCTGGCGCCGGCGGTCCCGGCGCAGGCGGCGGCCCTGCCGTGGAAGACGGGCTCGTTCGTCGGCCCGACCAACGACGAGCTGACGGCCGGCAACAATCCGTCGCCCAAGACTCTGCTGGCCCGCATCAAGGCCTTCGACAACTGGCGCGGCCGGCAATCGGGCGTGGCGCTGCAGTTCGTCAGCTTCCACTACTTCACCAAGGATTACGTCGACTTCCTGCAGGCACCGGCCTTGACCGCCAACCTCGCCGCCTTCAAGGCCGCCGGCCTCACCAACATCTTCTCGATCCCGCTGGTCAAGAAAGCCGACGCCGGCAGGTTCGCCTATGTCGCGGCGGGGAACATCGATGCGTCGCACCAGGCCATCGCCACGCGCTTGCGCCAGATCATGGGCAGCGGCCGCATCTATATCCGCCTGGGGTGGGAGAGCGACCACGGCTATCCCTGGTCGATCAGCCTCCACGGCGGCGTCGGCCAGCCGGACCCGGCGATACCCGCCGACTATATCGCCGCCTGGCGGCGGATCGCCCTGATCTACAAGAGCAAGCTGCCTGGGGCGGTCATGGTGTGGAACACGCTCAAGGATCCGCCGATCAATTGGGCCCGGTACTATCCGGGCGACGATATAGTGGGGCTCATCAGCATCGATCTCTACGACAACGGGTCCGGTGGCTTCTTCATCTCCGACAATGCCGCTTGGAAGAAATTCGGGCTCGGCTCCTATGATGCCGCCACCGGCCGGGTGCGGGGCATGAAGGGCGTGCTCGACTTCGCCCGGTCGCGCGGCAAGAAGATCGGGCTCGACGAGTGGGGCGCCACCAACAACACCCTGCGCGCCACCGACGGTGCCAACAACGGCTTCTTCGCCCCGGCCGTCTTCAAGTTCCTGAACGACAACAAGAAATACATCGAGTACGAGTCTTATTTCAATCTTGGCGGCGGCCAACGCCACCAGATCTACCCGCGCGTCAGCTACAACGCGAAGCCGAGCAAGGCCTATCTGACCAAGTGGTAGGGGGGACGATTTCGCGCCGACAACTTGACGATGGTCGGACCTGCCGAACCAGCGGCGGGCCCAACCGATTTAGGGCTCGTCGGCAAGAAATGGGTCGATGCTGAGGACACCAAGGTGAGAACCGGCATACCTACTTTGCTGGACCTGTGGTTCGGGCGCAGCTCATGCCGCCGCCAACGCCGCCGCGACCGCTTCCGGCAGGCTCGCGATCACGCGCAGGTAGGACAATGAGGTGCGGTCCGGCAGGCGGCGCCCCAGCTCCCACTGCCGCAGCGTCGCGACCGGGATGCCGTAGCGTGCCGCGAACGCGTCCTGCGACAGGCCGAGCTTTGCCCGGACCTGCCTCACTGCCCTCGCCACGGCGATCCGCTCCAGCTCGCTGCTAGACAGTGGCGGATTGTCGGGATCCTCACGTGCTGCCGTGGTGATGGCGGCGTCGCTTAAGGCGTCGGCGAGCCTTTCACGCTCCGTCGGTGGGTGGAATGGGTCGAGTACGTAGCTAACGATGGCCATAGGCTCGCTCCTCGGCGCGGTTTGCCCGCCGAGCGGAGATGATTCGCTGCACCGAGCCGCGTCCCGTGGCGACGACGACGTAGAGCTTGTCATCGATCATGCCGATCGCCGTGAATCTGGCCTCACCGTCCTGCTCCCGTGAGGCATCGATCTCGACACGCTCCGGATCGAGGAACACACGGGTCGCGTAAGGAAAGGACAACCGATGCTTGTCGAAATTGGACTCCGCCTTGCGCTCGTCCCACTCGAACCGAAACAGCGGCTGCATATTTTTGACTATATGTCATTGGCACAGTTGCCGCAAGCGTGCCCAGGGGAAGACCGGGCTGCGGGCACCCTGGTGACCTCGCCTCATTGCTGTAGGCGTTTGGTCCTATCCATGCTATCCTGAGGTCCGGACCTGCAGCTGTCGTGGATCTTCGCCATG
>JAPJRA010000708.1 GCA_030824835.1 Geminicoccaceae bacterium
GGTGTGGATGATCGGCAGGCCGGCGGCGCGGAAGGCGTCCATGAGGCGGCGCAGCGTGGGAACGATCGCCTGCAGGCGGGCGACGTCGTTGCCCAGCGAATCGCCGAAGCCGCCAGGCTCGACGAAGTCGCGCTGCATGTCGATGACGACCAGGGCGAGCTTGCCGGGCTGCCAGGGGAACGGGAACGGCTGGGCCGCGATCTCCGGCATCAGTGGTGCCCCGCCATGTGGCCGCCCAGCACGTGCGGGTCGGCCTGTTCCACCGGTGTCTCGAAGACGATCTTGCCGTCGCTCATCACCAGCACCCGGTCGGACAGCTCCAGGATCTCGTCCAGGTCCTCGGAGATCAGCAGCACGGCCGCACCCCGGTTCCTGGCCTCGACGATCTGCGAGCGGATGTCTGCCACCGCCTGGAAGTCGAGGCCGAAGCAGGGATTGGCCACGATCAGGAGCTTGGGCGCCCCCGACAGCTCGCGGGCCAGCACCGAGCGCTGGACGTTGCCCCCGGAGAGGCTGGCGATCGGCGCGTCCTTGGAGGCGGTCTTGATGCCGTAGCGGGCGATCTGGGCGCGGGCGTTCTTCGCCATGTCGCGAAAGTCGAGCCACAGGCTGGGCGTGCCGTCCGCCCGGCGGTCGAAGCGGCGGAAATCCAGGTTCTCGGCCACGGACATACGGCCGACGCAGGCATTGCGCAGCGGCTCCTCGGGCAGGCAGTAGACACCCAGGCGCTGGGCCGCGGCGCGGGTGCGGTCGTAGGACTCGCCCTCGACCAGGATCTCGCCGCCAGTGGCAGCCTTCTGCCCGGCCAGCACCTCGACCAGCTCCTTCTGGCCGTTGCCGGAGATGCCGGCGATGCCGACGATCTCGTGGGCGCGGACGTCCAGCCGCTCGATGTCGAGGCCCGTGCCGCCGCGTGGATGCTCGGCGGTGAGCCCTTTGAGCACCAGGACCGGCTTGGTCAGGTCGGGAGCGCCCTCGCGACTGGCGGTCTGCGGCAGCTCGCTCTTGCCGATCATCATGGCCGCCATCTCGCCGCGGCTAAGCTCGGCGACGAGCCCGCTGCCGGCGAGCCTGCCCTTGCGCAGCACGGTAACGGCGTCGGTGTAGCCCATGACCTCGCGGAACTTGTGGGTGATCATCAAGATAGTGAGCAGCCCTTCCTGCGCCATGCCGCGCAGCAGGCCCAGCATCTCGTCGGCCTCGTCCGGGGTCAGCACCGAGGTCGGCTCGTCGAGGATCAGGAACTTCCGCTCCAGCCAGAGCTGCTTGAGGATCTCGGTCTTCTGTCGCTCGCCCGCGGCCAGCTCGTCGATCCGTGCCCCCAGCGGCACCTTGAACGGCATTCGCGCCATGAAGGCGTCCAGGGCAGCACGCTCCTGGCGCCAGTTGATCACGGCCGGCACCTCGAGCCTGGACATGACCAGGTTCTCGGCCACGGTCATGGACGGCACCAGCGTGAAGTGCTGGTAGACCATGCCCAGGCCCAGCCGGTGCGCGTCCTTGGGGTTGGCGATCGTCGCCGGCTTGCCGTCGATCGCCACCGTGCCGGCATCGGCCGCGTAGTAGCCCATGATGCACTTCACCAGCGTCGACTTGCCGGCACCGTTCTCGCCCAGGAGCGCATGCACGCTGCCGGGGGTGACGTCGAGCGAGACGTTCTCCAGGGCGGTGAAGGTGCCGAAACGCTTGGTCAGCCCGGTGCCCGTGAGGCCCAGGGCTTGGATGGTCGGCTGCAGGGCCGGGGCGGCACTCATGACGGTCTCCTTGGATCCGCGCGTCGCGCGATGATGGCCACCGGCCCGCCGCCGTCCGGTCCCTGGTGCTCGGCACCGCCGGAGACGAACAGCTCGGTATGCCCGACCAGCCCGGCCAGCACGCCGCCGACGAAGGCGCGGGCATGGCGGGTGGCGGGGATGTCGCTGTCGTCGAGCATGACGTGGCGGCTGCCGCGCACGGCGCCGTCGTGGGCGGCCTCGGCCTTGGCCAGCAGCGCCACCAGCCTCGAGCGGGATGCAGCGTCGAGCTGGGCGGTGCCGTCCAGCCCGAGCCGGGTCATGGCGGCGCGGACCGGTGCCGTGTCCAGCGCATCCGCCATCACCGCATGGTCGACGGCGATCTGCACCTTGACGTGGTGGTCGCCAACCCTGACGGCACCGAGGTCATGCGTCGCTCGGAAGCTACCGATGAACTCTCCGTGGAGGCCGCCGCAGCCCTGGGCGTGCGGATCGCCGACGAACTTCTGGCCGACGGCGCCGATCGATTGGCGCGGTTGACCCTGTGATATCCCGCGTGTTGGTCACTCGCGGTCCCGCCGTGTCCCGTGAACTCACGGGGCTGCTGCGGGACCGCGGGTACGACGTACGCGTGGCACCTTTGCTCGAGGCGCAGTTGCCCGAGGACACCGCTGCCCTGTGGGCCGTGTTGGATCTCGCCGCTGGCCCTGAGGTTCCCACATGGCTCACCGTCACCTCCGCGAACACGGTGTGGGCGCTCGCGGCCATCGCCGACAATTCCGACTGGGGTGCCGCTCTGGACCGAGCGCGCGCGAGCACACCGAAACTCTCCGTTGCAGCGGTTGGCCGCGCCACGGCGTCGGCGTTACGACAGGTTGGAATCGGCGTGGACTTCACCCCGTCGCACGAACAGAGCGCGGCCGGAATGCTGGCCGAATGGCCCACCGCACGCGCCTCCGCGGGGGAAGTCGCGCTGGTGCCCGCGTCCGAACTGGCGTCGTCGGCCCTTGCGGATGCACTGGCCGAGCGCGGCTATGACGTAACGACCGCCGTCGCCTATCGCATGGTGCCCGCACCGGCCGCCGAGCCTTTACAGCC
>JAPJRA010000709.1 GCA_030824835.1 Geminicoccaceae bacterium
ACGTCATTTCCCGCATGCTGATCGCCGTCACCGGCGCCACCGGCTTCGTCGGCCGACACGTGGTCGAAACCCTGAAACATGCCGGTCACGAGGTTCGGGCACTCTCCCGCCGCGAGGCACCGGAGCTGGCCGCCATGGGTGCCACCATCGTGCGGGGGGATGTCGAGCGTAGGGACGGCATCGACCGGCTCGTCGACGGTGCGGACGCGGTGGTGCACGCGGCTGGCGTCCTTCAGGCACGGGACCTAGCCGCCTTCACGGCCGTCAACGCCGTCGGCACGGCGCGCGTGGCCGACGCCATGGCGGGGCGGCCGGGGAGTGTGCTGCTGCAGGTCTCGTCGCTCGCAGCCCGGTTGCCGACGATCTCACCCTATGCCGCCAGCAAGGCGCTGGGTGAGCAGATGGCGCTGGAGCGCGCGGCCGGCCTGCGGGTGGTGGTCGTGCGCCCGCCCGCCGTCTATGGGCCCGGTGATCGGTCGACCCTGCCGATCTTCCAGGGCCTGAATCGTGGCTGGCTGGTACATCCGGCCGGGAAATCGGCACGGTTCTCCCTGATCTATGCGCACGAGCTGGCCCAGCTGATCGTGGCGCTGCTTGCGCGGCCGCCGGCCAGCGGTACGATCGTCGAGCCCGATGACGGTACGCCGGGTGGCTATAGCTGGATGGAGCTGGCGGCGATCGCCCGGCAGCGGACGGGCCGACGGGTCCGTGCCATCGGGGTGCCGAAGCTGCCGCTGGCCATTGCGGCGCGACTGGCGGAAGGCTATGCGGCCCGGCGGGGGTGCATGCCGCTGTTGGCCCGTGGCAAGGTGGACGAGTTTTTCCATCGGGACTGGGTGTGCGACACGAGCCGGCTCCATGCGGTGTCGACATGGCGGCCACATACCCGTTTCGGCGATGGCCTGACCACGACACTGGCGTGGTATCGATCGGCCGGTTGGCTGTGATGCGGGCCTTGGCGGCCTGGACCTGAAGGAGCGGCGCGTGAGCGAGGGCGAAGACATCTTGGGTGGCGTGACGGCGGTTCTGCAGCGTTACAACCCGACCGGCCGCGCCATCAAGCCCGAGACGGATCTCGCGGCGGATCTCAATGTCGATTCGGTGGCGGCCATGGATCTGATCATGGAGATCGAGGATCGGTTCGAGATCGACATCCCGATCAACCTGGTGGCCGACATGACGACGGTGGCCGATCTCGCCGCCCTGGTGCAACGGCAGCTCAAAGCGCGCGAGGCCAGATAATGGACATCTTTGAAAAATATGCCCTGTTCGCGGGTCGCCACGCCAAGCTGCTCGAGCTGGGCGCCGATCCCTTCGCCGTCCGCATCGACGACCTGCGCTCGGCGACCGAGGCCGATATCGACGGCCGCCGGACCATCCTGGCGGGCACCAACAACTATCTGGGCCTGACCTACGATCCGAGCTGCATCGCCGCCGCCGAGGAGGCGGTGCGCCGCTACGGCACCGGCACCACCGGCTCGCGGATCGCCAACGGCACCTACGGTCTGCACACCGAGCTCGAGGCCGCGTTCGCCACCTACCTGCAGCGCCGCTCCTGCATGGTGTTCAGCACCGGCTACCAGGCCAATCTCGCCATGATCGCCGGTCTCGCCGGCGCGCGCGACACCGTCCTCATCGACGCCGATTCGCATGCCAGCATCTACGACGCCTGCAAGCTCGCCGGGGCCACGATCGTCCGCTTCCGGCACAACGACGCCGCCGACCTCGACCGCCGCCTGACCCGATTGAGCGGCGAGGGCGAGTGCAAGCTGGTGATCGTCGAGGGCATGTACAGCATGCTCGGCGACACCGCCCCGTTGCGTGACTTCGTCGAGGTCAAGAAGAAGCACGGCGCCTGGCTGCTGGTCGACGAGGCGCACTCCTTCGGCGTGTTCGGCGAGCATGGCCGCGGCCTCGCCGAGGAGCAGGGCGTCGAGGACGACGTCGACTTCGTCGTCGGCACGTTCAGCAAGAGCCTGGGGGCCATCGGTGGCTTCGGCGCCTCCAACCATCCGCAGTTCGACCTGCTCCGGTTCTGCGCCCGCCCCTACATGTTCACGGCCTCACCGAGCCCCGCCAGCATCGCATCCGTGCACGCGGCGCTGATCCGCATCGGCGAGGACCCCGGCCTGCGGACACGCCTGTGGGCCAACGCGCATCGGCTCTATGACGGGCTCGTGGGCCTCGGCCTGCAGCCGTGCGCGCCGGCAAGCCCGGTGATCGCGGTGCCCATGCCCGACGAGGTGACGGCCGCCCGGGCCTGGAACCTGCTCCGCGAGAACGGCGTCTACGTCAACCTCGCCCTGCCGCCCGGCACCCCCAACAGCCTTTGCCTGCTCCGCTCCAGCGTGTCGGCGGCCCACACCTTCGACCAGATCGACCAGATCGTGGCACGGTTCGGCAAGGTGATGGTGGCGCTAGCGGCCGAGAAGGCGCCGCAGCTGGCCGAGGTCGGCTAGCCGGCGGCGGCCGCCGCCAGTCGGTCGATCGCGGCCAGATCGGGCGCCAGGCCCAGCTCCAGCGCCATGGCCCGTGCTGGCGACAGGTGAGCGGACGCGGCCGCGGCGTCGCCCTGCGCCAGGGCCACCTCGGCGTGCAGCCGGAGCGCGTCGACCTGCAGTGCCCGATAATGGCATGCCCGTGCCAGGGCCAGCGCCTCGTCGGCGGCTGCCGCGGGGTCGCTCAAACCCAGGGCGAGGGCGGCGCGGCCACGGTGGAGCAGAGCCGCGACGCGCACATATTGCAGCCGCACCGCGGCGCAGCCGGCCACCGCCTCGTCCAGCGCCATCAGACCCTGCCGCGGCTCGCCCTAGACGGCCAGGCT
>JAPJRA010000024.1 GCA_030824835.1 Geminicoccaceae bacterium
GGTCGTCATAGGCGAGGAGGCCGTCCGCGATCTTGATGTCGCCGAGCACGAAGCCCGGCAGCGGCTTCGAGGTCGACGGGGCAGCCGCGCCCGGCGCCGGCGAGGTGCGTTCGCCGAACTCCCAGTTCCGCTTCCCGTCGGCCGCCACCTCCAGATGGATCCGCGGCTGTTGGACCAATAAATGGTCGATCTTGACGACGCGGTCGCTCCAGAAGGCCAGTGCGTCGACTCCCAGCTCGAAATCCTTGATCTGCACCAGGTCCGAGGCCGAACCCCACTCGGCGTTGGCGATCTTGACGTCGGAGGCGGTGATCGCCAGCGGTGGCCAGGCGCGGAGATGGAACGGCTCGCCGAGGCTGACCTTGCGGCCGAGCGCCGCCGTTGCCGCGCGCTCGACAGCCCATTTCTGGGCCGGGGAGGGTATGAAGAAAAATCCGGCGATCAGCACGATTGCGACGATCAGGACGATTATCAAGCCGGTGAGCAACTTGCGCATGTGACACCTCCCCGGGTTTCGTCCGGCGGCGGACCATCATGCTTGAGACCTAGAGTGGCGCCACCTCAAAACCAACCATCTGCGGCTCAGGCGCTCATCCGCGCCGTGTGCGGCGGTGTTTGCGCCTCCAGCCAGGCCTCAAAGCCCGCCGTCTCCGCTCCGCTCAGATGGAGCCCGTGCTTGGTGCGGCGGGTCAGGATGTCCTCGGCCGTCTCGGCCCATTCGTGGTCGATCAGAAACCGAGCTTCGCGCTCGTAGAGAAGCGCGCCGAAGTGGCGGCCGAGGTCGGCGAGGGAAGCGGCATCGGCCAGCAGCGCTTCTGCTCGGCTCCCGTAGAGGCGGCCGTAATGGAGGGCCAACGGCTCCGGCAGCCACGCGTGTGCACGCCGAAAGCTCCGCAGCCAGCCGTCGAAGGCGGCGTCGGGTAGATCACCACCCGGCATCGACCCGGTGGCCGTCCAGGCCGGTCCCAGGTCAGGAAAGAAGGGCGCCAGCTTGTCCAGTGCGTGCTCGGCGAGCTTGCGATAGGTCGTGATCTTGCCACCGAAGACGGAGAGCAGAGGTGCCGTTCCCGGCACGGGCGCCTTGGGCTCGACGTCGAACACGTAGTCGCGGGTGACCGCCGACGGGTTCTCCGCACTGTCGTCGTAGAGCGGCCGGACGCCGCTGAAGCTGTGGACGATATCGTCCCGACCGGGCGGGTCGGTGAAATAGCGGGCGAGCACATCCAGCAGGTAGGTAGTCTCGCCGGCGTCGATGCTGGCGTCCTCGGGACGGCCTTCGACCGGTATGTCGGTGGTGCCGATCAGGGCGAGGTCGCTCTCATAGGGGTTGACGAAGATCACCCGCTTGTCGGTGTTCTGCAGCAGGTAGGCTTGGCTGCCCTCCCAGAACTTGCGGGTGATCAGATGGCTGCCCTTGACCAGCCGGACGCGCCGGCTGCTGTTGACGCCCATCGCGTGGCCCAGCACCTGCTCGACCCAGGGGCCGGCAGCGTTGACGACGGCACGGGCCTGGACCTGCCGGCGCCGGCCGTCGCGAGCATCCTCAAGCTCGACCTGCCAGAGGCCACCATCGCGGCGCGCGCCGACCAGCGCCGTCCGAGTCAGGATCTCGGCCCCCCTGGCGTGGGCGTCGAGGGCGTTCAGCACCACGAGGCGGGCATCGTCGACCCAGCAATCGGAGTACTCGAAAGCTTTCGTGTATTCGGGCTTGAGCGGCCGTCCTTCGGGGTCGCGACGCAGGTTCAATGCCCGGGTGGGTGGCAGCAGCTTGCGGCCGCCGAGATGGTCGTAAAGGAACAGCCCCAGCCGGACGAGCCAAGCCGGTCGCATCTCGGCCACATGCGGCAGCACGAAGCGCATCGGCCAGATGATGTGCGGTGCCGCCCGGAGCAGCACCTCGCGCTCGATCAGTGCCTCGCGGACCAGACGGAACTCGTAGTACTCGAGATAACGCAGGCCACCATGCACGAGCTTGCCGCTCCGCGACGAGGTCCCCTGCGCAAGGTCGTCCTTCTCGCACAGCAGAACCTTCAGGCCGCGGCCGGCGGCGTCGCGGGCGATGCCGGCGCCGTTGACGCCACCACCGACCACGACGAGGTCGAATGGCTCCACCGCCGCCTCAGCCCTTCTTCTTCTTGCGCTTGGGCGCCTCGTCCTCGTTGGCGGGCTCGACCTTGGGCCGCGGCCCATAGCTCTTGAACCGCTCCTTGACGCGCATGATCTCGTCGTCCGGCAGCACGACCGGGCCACCGATGCACAAGGTCAGGTAATACTGCTTGGCGATGGTCTCGAGCTCGACCGCCAGCCACTGCGCCTTGGCCAGCGTCGGGCCGGTGGCGATCATGCCGTGGTTCGCGAGGATGCAGCAGGTCCGGTCCTCGAGCGCCGCCAGGGCCACGGTCGACAGCTCGGCCGTGCCATAGGTCGCGTAGGCGCTGCAGCGGATGTTCGGGCCGCCCGAGGCTGCGATCATGTAGTGGACCGCCGGAATGTCCTTGCGGCAGCAGCCGAGTGTCGTGGCGTAGAGCGAGTGGGTGTGGACGATGGCGCCGACGTCGGGGCGGGCGCGCATGATGTCGAGATGGAAGCGCCATTCCGAGGACGGGATGTTGTTGCCCTTGGCCTCGTAGGAGCCGTACTCGCCCGTGAGCGTCATGGCCACGATGTCCTCGGGCTCGAGCTGCTCGTAGGGCACGCCGGACGGGCTGATCAGCATGGTGTCGCCGTAGCGGACGCTGATATTGCCCGAGGTGCCCTGGTTCAGACCCGAGGAGTTCATCCACAGGCAGGCGGCGATGATGTCGCGGCGCTGCTCCAGCTCGTCCTTGCTCATTGATCTTTCCTGTTCAGCACGGGTTCAGCGGCGGCAGACCGGCCAGCCAGCGGCGGACTTCCTCGGCGACCATGCGCGCGGCGATCCTGACGGTGGTGGTCGAGGCACCGGCGATGTGCGGGGTGAGGGTGACGTTGTCCAGCTTCAGCAGCGGTGCGTCGGGCGGCGTCGGCTCCTGCCAGAAGGTCTCGAGCATCGAACCGCGCAAATGTCGGCTCGCCAGCGCCTGGTAGAGATCGTCGTAGTTCACCATCGGCCCACGCGCCGTGTTGATGAAGTAGGCGCCCGGCTTCATCCGCGCGAACTGCGGTGCCGCCAGGAAGCCGCGGGTCTCGTCGGTGACGCGGGCGTGCAGACTGACGATGTCGGACTCGGCCAGCAACGTGTCGAGGTTGGTGGCGACGACGCCATCAGCGACGTCCTCGGGCGACAGGGTGACGTAGGGGTCGTCGACCAGGATCCGGCAGCCGAACGGCTTGAGCAGCTTGACGACCCGCGTGCCGATCAGTCCGTAGCCGATCAGGCCAACCGTCAGCTCGGACAGCTCGGTGCCGGTATTGTCGGCGCGGTAGAGATCGCCGCGCCAGACGCCCTGCCGCAGCGCCTCGTGGCCGGCCCGGATCAGCCGGGTCTCGGCAAGGATGGCGGCAATCGTGAACTCGGCCACGGCCGAGGCATTGCGGCCCGGCGTGTTGACCACCAGCACGCCCCGCTGCCGGGCGGCTTCCATGTCGATGTTGACCGGGCCGCCGCGGCTGACGGCGATCAGCTTCAACCCGGGCAGCCGGTCGAGCATGGCACCGGTGACCGGCGCCAGATGGTCGACCAGGATCTGCGCACCCCCGATGAAGTCGGCCATTGCATCGGGGTCACCCTGATACTCCTTGAGACCTTCCAGCCCGGGGGCGGCATAGCCGTGGGTCATGGGCTCGTCCGGCCACGGCAGCTCGAGCGTGCGCAGCTGCACGCCGTCGCCCACGACGGGGCGCAGGGCCGTGGCGAACGCGTCGGGCAACATGAAGCGATCGCCGATGATCGCAATCTCGGTCATGCAGTAGCTCCGTTACGGATGGCGGCGAGGTCGGCCCAGATCGGCCCCATGACCTTGCGGGTCGCGGCATAAACAGGAAAGGCGCCGGCATAGATGCCGACCAGGGCGGGGTCCGGACGCACGAGGTCACCCAGCAGCGGCGTCACCCAGCGGGTCGTGGCGGCGCCGAGGTCGGGGAAGGCGCCGATGGCGACGCCCGCCATCATCGCGGCCCCCGCGGCCCCAGCCTCCTGACGGGAGCTGTCGCGGACCGGCGTGGCCAGGACCGAGGCCAGGATCGTCTTGAACGACTTGGACCGCGACGCACCGCCCGCGAGGCGGATCTCGTCGGGCACGTGCCCCATGGCGCCATAACAGTCGCGGGCCGCGAATGCCAGCCCCTCATAGACCGCCCGGACCAGATCGAGGAAGCTCGTCCGCATCGACAGCCCGGTGAACTGGGCGCGGGCATTGACGTCGACGAACGGCCCGCGCTCGCCGGCCTCGTGAATGTAGGGGTGATAGAGCGCCGCCGTCGGCCGCGCGTCCAGCACACGGGCATCGAGCGTGGCCAGCGTGGTGCGCCGGTCGAACGGGTGGCCAAGCAGCTCCGCCGCCTCGCGCGCCCGGTCGACGATCCAGTCGATGTTCAACGTGGCCGCCATATTGGACTGCATCTGGGTGACGCTGCCCGGCACGGGAAACGGCATGGTGTAGCCGGTGGGGTCGGGCGCAAGCCGCAGGCCGGCCGCATCGGCGACAAAGCGCATGTGCATGCCGGTCGAGCCCACGATCGAGCAGCCAATGGTCCGGCCGGGCTCGTAGACGCCACCGCCGAGACCGGCGCCGAGCACGTCGAGATAGGCCAGAGCCACCGGCAGGCCGGCCGGGAGGCCCGTGGCGGCCGCAGCTTCGGCGGTCAGCGGGTGGGTGGTCCGGCTGCCCTCGAGCATTTCCGGCAGGAGGCGGGCTTCGTCGGCAAGGCCGAAAGCCGCCAGCAGCTCCGGCTCGTAGGTGCGGGTGCGGAAATTGCCGAAGGTGAACGTGCCTTCGGAGGTGTCGGTGTGGCGCTCGCCGGTAAGGCGATAGTAGAGCCAGTCCTTGCAGTGAAATGCCGTGGTCGCACGGGCGAGCAGCTCGGGCGCATGCCGCTTGAGCCAGATCAGGTGGGCCGACTGATTGCAGGCGTTCATGGCACAGCCGGTGCGGCGGTAGGCCAAATCACGTACGCCGCTGGCATCGAGCTCGCGGACGATGGAAGCCGCGCGCGAGTCGAGCCAGAGCCAGGCCGGCGCCACCGGTTCGCCGTCCCTGTCGATCAGCCACGTACCATCGCCCTGCCCGGTAATCGCCAGGGCCGCCGTTCGTCGAGCAAGGCCCGGCACATGCAACGCCAAGTCACGCAAGACCGCCGCGGTGTCGTCCCAGGTCCGCGCCATGTCCTGCTCGGCGCCGCCGCCGGGCAGGTCGACATAGGTGTTGGTCCGGCCGGTCGCCGCCAGCTCGTTGCCGTCGAGGTCGAAGGCCACGGCCTTGATGACCGAGGTGCCGGCATCGACGCCGATGATCACGTCCTGCTTCATGCCGCAGCTGCCTCCCGGGCGGCCAGCCCGTGCTGCAATGCTCGGCCGGAACCGCCGTCGAACAGATGCATCGCGGCCGGTGGGAGGGTCAGCCGCACCGAGCCGCCGATGGCAGCCTCAATCGGGCGATGGGCGACCACCACCAAAAAGCAGCCGTTCAGGTCAACCGCCAAGTGCGCCTGATCCCCAAGCCATTGGTTCGAGACGATCGTAGCCGGCAGGCCCTGCGGGTCGCCGACGAGGATGCGGTGCGGCCGGATGCCGAGCTTGAGCGTCGTATCGGCCCGCCCGAGAGGGGAGGCAAGGGGGATCCGGAACGCCGGCGTTCCGGCGGGATCGATCGCCGTCAGCTCGTTCGGCTTGGCGAGGCGGACGTCGACGATGTTCATCGGTGGCTCGCCGATAAAGCTCGCGACGAACAGGTTGGCCGGCTGCTCCTTCAATGCCGCCGGCGGTGCGTATTGCTGCAGGATGCCCTGCTCCATGACGGCGATCCGGTCGGCCAAGGCGATGGCTTCGGTCTGGTCATGGGTCACGAACACGGTCGTGAGCCGGTGCTCGATCAGATAGTCCTTGATCCGGGCGCGCAGGATGGCCCGCAGCTGGGGCTCGAGCTGGGACATGGGCTCGTCCAGCAACGACACGTCGGCCCGCCGGATCAGCGCACGGGCGAGACTGGTCCGCTGCTGCTGGCCGGCCGAGATGGTGGGGGGGTAGCGGTCGAGGATGTCCTCGATCTCCAGCAGGCGGGCGATCTCGGCCACCCGGGTCGCCACCTCCTCGCGCGGCCGGCGCTCACGCAGCAGCGCGAAGCCGATATTGTCGCGGATCGTCAACGGCGGGTAGAGCGCGTAGCCCTCGAACGCCATGGCGACGCCACGGTCCTTGGGCAGGAGGCCCTGAATGGGCCGGTCGCCGGCCAGGATCGATCCCGAGGTCACGTCCTCGAAGCCGGCGATCATGCGCAGGCTGCTGGTCTTGCCACAACCCGAGGAGCCAAGCAGCGCCACGATCTCGCCGTCGTTCACGGTCAGGTCGACCTTGTCGACCGCGGTCACCGGCGCCTTGCCGCGACTGCGGTAGACCTTGCTGACATGGTCGAGAACCAGACGTGCCATGGCCGTCTCCTCAGGCCGCTGCCGGCACGAGCCGGGCACCGCTGGCGGGGTCAAAAGCCAGGAACCGCTCCGGTGCCAGGCGCGCCCAGACCGGGCGGTGGCCACGGCCGAAGCGCAGCGCGTCGTCCTCGGCCACGGTGGCGAGCAACTCCTTGCCGTCGCGGCTGCGCAGATAGAGCACGGCCCGCACGTTGAGCGGGGTCACGGCGTCGAGGTCGACCGGCACGCCACCTGGCATGGGTTCGAGCGCTATCTCGATGTCCTCCGCGCGAATGCCCACGACCACGTCGCGTCCGGACAGAGCCGCGAGCGCACCCTGAACGGGCAGCCGTTCGCCGAACAGCTCCAGCGTTCCGGCCTCGGGTCGGCACGGGAACAGGTTGATCGTGGGATCGCCGAACAGCCGCGCGATCTCGAGATTGGCAGGCTTGCTGTAGACGGCGGGCGGCGGCGCCACCTGCTCGAACCGGCCGCCGCGCAGCACGGCGATGCGGTGACCGAGCGCCATGGCCTCGCGATAATCCTGGGTGACGTAGATGACGGCCGAGCCGAAGGCTGTGAGCAGTCGCGGCAGCTCCAGGCGCATCTCGTAGCGCAGCTTGGCGTCGACGTTGCGCAAGGGGTCGTCGAGCAGGAGCACACCCGGGCCGCGGACGAGCGCGCGGCCGAGCGCCGTGCGCTGCTTCTGCCCGTTCGACAGCTCGCGCGGCTGGTGCCCGAGGACGTGGCTGATGCGCAAGAGCTTGGCGATCTCATCGACCTTGGCCTTGATCTCGCTCTCTGGCTGTTGCCGGGCTCGGAGCGGGCTGGCGATGTTCTCGAAAGCACTCAAGTGTGGGTAGAGGGCGAAATTCTGGAATGCCATGCCGACATCGCGCTCCTCCGGCCCACGGCCGAGGACCGAGGCACCATCGATGCGGATATCGCCGCTCTCCGGCAGCACAGTGCCGGCGATCAGGCGCAGCAACGTGGTCTTGCCGCTGCCCGAGGGACCGCAGACGACAACGGTCTCGCCGCTTTCGACTGTCAGCGAGACGCCGTCGAGCACCGGCGCCCCACGATAGCTCTTGCTCACGCCGTCGAGGGCTAGACGTGCCACGGGACTCATCCCTTGACCGCTCCGAGTGAGAGACCTTCGACCAGGTAACGCTGGGCGTAGAGCGCCAGCAGCAGCGTGGGGGTGACGGACAGGATCACGGCGGCGGCGATCTGCCCGTATTGGATGCCGGAGGCGGTGACGAAGGCCAGGGCGCCCACGGTGACCGGCTGCTTGTCCGCCGAGGCCAGGATCAGCGCGAAGACGAAGTTGTTCCAGCAGAAGATGAAGGCCAGCAGGCCTGCGGCGGCGATCCCGGGCCCGGCCAGCGGCAACGCTATCCGCGTGAAGGTGCGCCACCAGGAATGGCCGTCGATCCGGTACGCATGCTCGATATCCGGGCTGATGTCCTCGAAGTAGCCACGCACGATCCACAAGATCAACGGCAGTGCTATCAGCTGGTAGACCCAGATCAGGCCGACCCAGGTGTCGGTCAGGCCGAGCTGGCGGAAGTAGAGGCTGAGAGGCAGCAGTACCAGCAGCGGCGGCGCAAATCGGAAGGACAGCAGCGTGAACGCGATATTCTCGCCCAGCCGGAACTTGAAGCGGGCGAAGGCATAGGCCGCGGGGACGCCGAGAAGGAGCGCCAGCAGGACCGCGGTCGTGCTGAGGAACACACTGTTCCACAAGTTGCGCATGAACGCGATCTCGAGGGTGCCGGCAGCGCTGGTGAGCTTGCCCGAGATCAGGGCCTGATAGTTGCTCAAGGTCGGGCTGAACACCATCGACGGCGGAATGCGCAGGATCTGCTCGTTCGTCTGGAACGACATCAGGAAGACCCAGACGATCGGGAACAGGAAGAACAGGGTCACCACGAGCAGCAGGGCCGCGTGGACGAGCCGGCCGACGAGGGGGGTACGCTCCATCTCACGAACTCCCGTGCGCGCGCTCGCGCAGGCGTAGCCACTGCTTGATGAACTGGGTCGAGAGGAGGTTGGCGATGAGCCACAGCACCATCAGCATGGCTGTCGAGCGGCCGACGTTGAAGTTCTTGAAGAAATCCAGATAGGCCTGAACCTGGAACACCAGGGTCGCATTGCCCGGGCCGCCCTGGGTCATAGCATAGACGATGTCGAACTGCTGGATGCTGTCCAGCATGCGGAACAGCGCCGCGGTGAGGATGTAGGGCATCAGCATCGGCAGCGTGATCCGAAAGAAGACGAAGCTGGCCGGCACCCCGTCGAGCTCGGCTGCCTCGAACGGCTGGCGTGGCAGCGAGCGCAGGCCCGCCAGCAGCAGGATCATGATGAACGGCGTGTAGACCCACACGTCGACCAGGACGACGGTGAACAGGGCCGTGGACGGCGCCGATGCCCAGCGGAAGTCATGTACGCCCACAAGGCCGATCAGGTAGCTGAAGATCCCGAAATCAGGATGGGTCATCAGCTTCCACATCAGGGCGGCGATCGCCGGTGCCACCATCAGCGGCAGCAGCAGGGCGATCGAAAGACCGTTGTTCAGCCAGTTCGAGCGGCGCAGCAGCAGGGCGATGCCGAGCCCAAGCACCAGCTCGACGCCGACGGTGAGCACCGTGTACAGCAGCGAGATCCAGACCGTGCTCCAGAACGCGCTGCTCTGGGCCAGCTGCACGTACTGCTCGAACCAGATGAACTGGCGCAGCATCGGCAGATTCAGGTTGTAGCGCTGCAGCGAATACCAAAACGCGGTGCCGAACGGCACGAGGATCCCGATGCAAACGAGCAGCGCTGGCAACGACAGCAGATAGGGCAGCGCCGCCCGGCCGAAACTCTGCCCGGGGGCGCTGGAAACTGCCGTAGCACTGGTCGCCATGATGCGGCTCACTCATCGTCGTCAAGCAAAGGGGGCAGGCGCCCGCGAACGGGCGCCTGCCGGGGCCCGAGGCTCAGCCGAGGCCGGCCTGCTTCAGCTGCTCGTCGATATTGCCGGCAAGCTGATCCAGGCCCTCGTCGACCGGGACTTCCTTGGCCACCATCTGCTGCAGGGTCGCTGCCCACTGGGTGGTCACCGCCTCGAACAGCGGCTGCGGCGTGAAGTAGATCTTGGAGCCCGGGGCCGAGGCGTCGAACTGCTCGAGATAGCCCGGGTAGGACTTGGCGATCCGGGCGCGGAACGCCTCGTCCTTCCAGACCGAGGCCCGGACCGGGTTGACGAAGTCCATCGTGCGCGCGCCGAACAGACCGTGCTCGGTGCCCGACGCCCACTGCATGAACGCCCAGGCGGCGTCCTTCTGCTTGGACGCATTGGCCATGGCCAAGGACCAGATCCAGACATTGGGGGTAGGTGCCTTGGCCTCGGGATTGGCGGTAAAGGCGGAGTAGGCGATGTTGCCCTTCTCCTTGTTGTCGCCGCCGTTCATGAAGTAGCCCAGAATGTCGGCATCATAGATCATCGCCGACGCGCCGGCGCCCAGGTCCGTGCCGACATTGTACCAGGTGTAGGTAGCCCAGTTCTTCGGGCCGGATTCCTGGATCATCTTGACCCAGAGGGCCGTCATCTCCTTGCCGGCCTTGCTGTTCATCGACGCACGGCCTCGACCGCCGTCTACGGTGAAGTCACTGGCCCCGTAATTGGCGAACGCCGACAGGTAGCCCGGATGGATGGTGGCCCAGCTGCGGCTGCCCCGCACGCCGATGCCATAGACGCCCTTGCCGGCGTCGGTGATCATCTTGGCCTGCTCGACCAGCTCCGGCAGGTTGCCGGCGAGCTTGATGCCGAGCTCGTCGAACAGTCGGCGGTTGTAGGAGATCGAGTTGAGCTCGAAGCCCCAGGGGAGTGCCCACTGCTTGGCGCCCTCGCCGCCCAGCGGAGCGAACGGCTCGCCGGACCAGGACGTCGACGCGCGCAGATTCGGCAGGACATCGTCCCAATTGTAGTTGGGGGCCGTCTTCGCGGGGTCGGAGAGATATTCGTTGAGGTCGACGATCCAGCTGGCCGGGCCGTACTGCCAGGTCTGATATGCGCCGGTCATGAAGGCATCGTACTGGTCGCTGCCGGAGGAAAGGGCGGCACCGACCTTGTCGAAATAGACGTCCTCGGGAAAGACGTCGTATTTGACGTCCATGCCGGTCAGCTGCTTGAATGCGTCGAGATCGGCGATCATCGCATCCGCATAGGGATGTTTGTTGAGCAGCAGGTTGACCGTCTTGCCCTTGTGCGCCTGCCAATCGAAGTCGGCGGCCATGGCCTTGGTTTGCGCCTCGTTCAGCAGGTAGCCGGCGGCGGCAGCGCCGAGCCCCAGCCTGCTCACGCCCTTGAGCAGCTCGCGTCGGTCCAGCTTGCCGGCGACAAACGCCCCTACCAGATCCCGTTCCCTGTCATGCATGCCCAGCACTCCCTGTGGCTGCCTTTGATTGATCGTGCATCCCCGGCCGTACGGCGGCGACCGGGCCGAATGCGACCACCTCGCGAGCAGTCGCCTCGTCGGTGATGAGGCCGGTTATCAGCCCACTCTGCAGCACGGCCGCAATGGCGCGCGGCTTGTCGCGGCCGCCCGCCACGGCCACGACCTGGCGGCCGACCAGCTCCTCAAGCCGCACCGCCAACGCCCGGTCGTTGATTCCCGCCGCGACCGGGCGCCCGTCGGCGCCCACGAAACGGCCAAGCACCTCGCCCACCGCGCCGGCCTGCTCGACCTCGGCGAACTCGGCGGCGGTGATCATGCCGGTGGTGTAGAGATGCGAGTGCGGGCCGACCTCACCGATCCCGAGGACGACCAGCTCGGCCCTGCCAGCGAGGGCGAAGACCGACTCCAGGCTGCGCTGGCCCAGCAGCACCCGCTTGTCCTCCATGCTGTCGGCAAAGAACGGCGCCGGCATGAAATAGCTTTCGGCGGCGGTGATCTCGGCCAACCGGTGGATCACGTCGAACGGGTTGGCGGCAGCATGCCGCGTGAGGCTGCCGAGGAGCGAGACGAAGCGCACGTTCGGCCGCGGTATGCGCGGCAGGTTGCTCACCACCGCCGCCAGGGTTCGGCCGTGACCGACGCCGATCAGCGAGACGAGGCCAGCGTCGAGCACGCGGTGCAGCCAGTGCCCTCCTGCTGCCGCCAGCGTTGCCAGTGGGAGCGGGCTGTCCTCGACGCCGGGAGCCACGGTACAGAAATCCAACCCCCAGCGGGCCGCGATCGCTTCCTCGAGCGCAATGCACTCGGCAGCAGCACCTTCGACAAAGACATGCACGAACCCGGCCCGCACGGCCTGACCGATCAGTCTGTTCACCTTGATCCGCGACACGCCGAGGCGGCCGGCGATCTCCTCCTGGGTATGCTTGCCCACGTAGGAGAGCCAGGCCGCGCGTGTGGCGAGGCTGAGCTCATCGGACTGCAAACCGGCGCTCCCTGACAGCGCTGAACGTTTGTTCATTCTATGAAAAGCTGTTCAAGCGTGCGGCGTCCAGGCGCGCTTGTCAAGCCGGTCGCGGGCGATGGCGGGCGCAGCTAGCCGGGGCCGACGTGCCGAACGGCCCGACAAAGTCGCTCAAAGGCGCGCCATCTGGGGCTGCATGCCGCCATATGGCAGGCAAACTGCTGGCTCAGGTGGATCCAAATTAGGCCCGGGTGCGCTCGAGAGACTGGCACTCGCTCAGGAATTCGCTGCGCAGATCTGGCCGGGTCAACATGTCCCCGCGATAGATCGTGCTCACCATCCTAGCGTCTTGCGTGGCGCGGATACCCCGTTGGGTCTTGCACATATGCACGGCGCTGATACGCACGGCGAGGCCGCGCGGCGTAGTAACATCCTCAATATAGTTGGCGATCTGCGCCACGAGCTCCTCCTGTATCTGGAAGCGCGCGGCGAAATACTCGACGATGCGATCATATTTGGACAGCCCGACTATCTTGCCCTCCGGCGCCGGCAGAATGCCGATATACGCCTCCCCGTAGATCGGCAGCAGGTGATGGGCGCAGGTGGAGCGGACCGCGATCGGGCCGGTCACGATCAGCTGATCATAAGCCTGGGTGTTGTCGAACTCGGTGATCTTCGGCGGCGCGGTAAATCGGCCACGGAGCAGCTCGCATACCAGCATCCGCGCCACCCGGCCGGCGGTATGGCGCGTATTGTGATCTTGCCGATGATCGATCAGGAGAACATCCAGGAGCTCATCCACCTTGACTGCGGCGGCCGAGATCATCGCTTCCCGCTCCGCCCGCGTCAGGGGCTGGCGCAATGCGTCATTGGAGCGGCATAGCGCTGACGGATGCGGCCGGACAGCGTCCGCATTGTCCACCGCAGGTTCGCCAGATGGATCGGAAGCCAAGTTATCGTGCATCGCTTTTTCTGACCCGGGCCACCATTGTCTTGCTGGCATTTTGCTCCCGGCATAGCTTGAGCCCGTGAGCCTTGTGCGGCCAAACGGGATTGCCAAGCGCGGAAGATGCTACCAGCCGCTCCTCCGCCTCAACCATGAGGCTGGATTCGATTTCTAGACGAAAACGTGTCATCAAACTATAATCTTAAAGTGAACCGAGGCATCGCTTGACCCATCGCGGTCAGGGTTTTGGCTAGCAATCTGACATTGAGAGTTCGGATGCCTCACAGAAAAATTCTCTCAGACGCCGTATTGGTTACCGGAGCCGGCAGGCGTGTCGGCCTGCATTTGGCGCAGCGCCTGCATGCTCAGAACCGACCGATCATCGCGCACCACCGTACCTGGACGGAAGGGATAGCCGAGCTACAACGCCAAGGTGTCTTGTGCATAGCGGCGGACCTAGCCACGGATGACGGTGTCGAATATCTGGTAACCGCGGTTCGTAGCGCCGCCTCGAGTCTGCGGGCGGTGGTGCATAATGCCTCGACGTTCGCGGCGACATCCAAAACCCCGGTGGAGGCGTTGCGTCAGTTCGATGTGTTCTACGCCGTTCACATGCGGGCGCCGTTTGCCCTTAACATAGCCTTGGCCGATCTTTTGGCCCTGTGCTCTGAAAAGTGTGCCGACATCGTCCATATCACCGATATCTACGCGGACAATCCTAACCCCACCTTTGATGCCTATTGTGCATCGAAGGCCGGCCTGCAGAACTTGACGCTGTCCTTTGCCAAACGGCTTGCGCCGAAGATCAAGGTAAATGCCATCCAGCCCGGGCCGGTGCTGTTCAAGGCATGGCACGATGAGCAGGCCCGCCGGCGGGTACTCGCCCAGACGCTATTGGGCGAGGAAGGCGGTGTCGAGGCGATCGGCATCGCCGTTGATGCGCTCTTGGCCAACCCCTTTCAGACCGGCGCCGTCATTGCCGTCGACGGCGGTAGGCGCCTCGCCTGATTCCCATCGCAGGGATTCAAGAGACGCTATGATTTCTGCGGCGGGCTCGGCCAAGTACGGGGCAATGGGCTCCAATGCGAACCGGCCGCCATCGGGACCGACACGAACCAGGAGATCGATGTCGGCCGTCCGATCACGCGTTTTGCGGGCGGGATGGGTCCGATCCCGCCCCAACGCGATCTCGATCTCGACGCAGGCCTGCTTGCACGCCTCCGGGTCGAGCGCGGTCGGCACGTAGGCGCAGAAATTGATGAAACGGTGGTCGCTGTCCATGCCGACCGGTGCCGTTTCATGGAACCGACTGAGAACAATTTCGCCGAAACGCCGACGCAGGGAGTCGATGATCCGCAGCGCGTTGCGTTGCGGATCGACGTTACTACCAACGCCCAGCAAATAGCCCTGACGAGGGTCTATCATGGCGTGCCTTGGAGCCACTATTTCACGTCGAGAGACTTCAGCTGCCAGATCGATTTGAAATTCTGAGTCTCGACCGCCAGCTCGGGGTACTGATCGCTGGGTAGGATTACCCAAAGTGGCCCGCGGTCTCGCAGTCGGAGCGGTTTGCCATCCTGCTCCAGTGAGATCAGGATCGGATATTGGCGCATCTCATCGACGTCGAGCTCGATTTGGTAGCCGTTGACGGCCGCGGCCGTGAGCTTATGGCCGGTAGCTCCAACCGCATCCAATACCTTGCTCATGAGCACCCCGCGGAACATTGGCTTGCCGTCCGTGTAGGGCGTTGCCGTCGTGAGATCCGTCAACCCCAGCGACTCCAACATGGCCCGATCGAAATTGGCCGCACCCGGCGCGTTGGTGTTGGCAATGGAGCCGGTTACGGTCAGCAGCACCGTCCCAGAGGGTTCCGGAAGCGGGGCCGCCCGAAGATCCTGACCGAACAGCAGGCAGGCTACGAAGGCGACAAATCCGAAGAGGCGTGATCTCATTCTTCCGGTCCTCTAGGTAGGTTCACTCTCAGGCAAGCGCCCATCGCCTGCGTTCGACCGTCCGCATCCCAGGCAAGTCGGGCCGCGTCGAAATCTCATACGCTGACCTCGAACTTGTACACTGCGGTGCGCGTGATCTGGACCACCCGCTCGAGTTCCGTGATGAGGTCCGCCACGTCTTCGCTATGACTGGCTCGTTCCTCGATAAGTCCGGCGAGGACGGATATGCGGGCTAAACCGAACGTACCGGCGGTACCGCGCAATCGATGCGCCAGCTGCTGCAGGCGAATTCGATCGTCGCCGGCCGCCTGGAGCTGGTTCGAGCTTTCGACGGCGCCGTCCAGACCACGTGCCAGCAGCTTCTTGTAGACGGCGGTGGGCACCGTACGTGCCATGCCCTCCAACAGCTCGAGATTGAGAAGGGGTCCGTCGGCGTGGGCATAGCCGGCTTCCCACAGAGCTCCGTCGACAGGCGGCACCTGCCGCGCGCTCGGCAGGCTACCGCTTGCGACGTCGGCCAGCGCGGCGAAGAGGTCACGCCAGATGACGGGTTTGGTGAGGCATAGATTCATGCCCGATGCCAAGTAGCGATCACGCTCGGTGGCCATCACATTAGCGGTGAGCGCGAGGATCGGTACCGCCGCCGTGGGGCCGGCAAGCCTGCGAATACGCCTTGTGGCCTCCATGCCATCCATTATCGGCATCTGGACGTCCATCAGGACGACATCGAGAGACTCGCTCGCCACGATGTCGAGCGCGGCTACGCCGTCAGCGGCCAGAAGCACCTGGTGGCCATGCCGGCCCAGCATCTCGGCCAGCAACTCGCGGTTCACCTCCACGTCGTCGACCACCAGAATGCGCAGTCGGCGAATGCGGGTCGGCTCGAAGCTGGCGCGCTGGGTCGCGGCGAACGCGTTGCCCAGTGATAGTTGC
>JAPJRA010000710.1 GCA_030824835.1 Geminicoccaceae bacterium
GCCTCGGCCAGACGGTGATCAAGGCCAATGCGCGCAAGGTGCGCCGGCTCGGCGGTGATTCCATCCTGGCCGGCTTTGCCGGCAGCACCGCCGACGCGTTCACGCTGCTGGAGCGTCTTGAGGCCAAGCTCGAGCGCCATCCCGGGCAGTTGACCCGCGCCTGCGTCGAGCTCGCCAAGGATTGGCGGACGGACCGCTATCTGCGCCGGCTTGAGGCGATGATGGCCGTGGCCGATGCCGAGGTCTCGCTGGTCCTCACCGGCAACGGGGACGTGCTCGAGCCCGAGGACGGGCTGATCGGGATCGGGTCCGGCGGCTCGTACGCGCTGGCCGCCGCCAAGGCGCTGCTCGATATCGACGGCCTCAGCGCCGAGGACATCGCCCGAAGAGCGATGCGGATCGCCGCCGGAATCTGCGTCTACACCAACGAGAATGTCGTGATCGAGACCCTGGACCGCCGATGAGTGCCCTGACCCCCCGCGAGATCGTCTCCGAGCTCGATCGATTCATCGTCGGCCAGGACGCCGCCAAGCGCGCCGTGGCCATCGCGCTCCGCAACCGCTGGCGCCGGCAGCAGCTGGACGACAGCCTGCGCGACGAGGTCCTGCCCAAGAACATCCTGATGATCGGCCCGACTGGCTGTGGCAAGACCGAGATCGCGCGCAGGCTGGCACGGCTGGCACAGGCGCCGTTCCTCAAGGTCGAGGCCACCAAGTTCACCGAGGTCGGCTATGTCGGCCGCGACGTCGAGAGCATCGTCCGCGACCTGGTCGAGATCTCGATCAAGCTCACCCGCGACCGACTGCGCAAGGAGGTGGCGGCGCAGGCCGAGCTGAATGCCGAGGAGCGGGTGCTGGACGCGCTGGTCGGCTCGTCGGCTAGCAAGGAGACCCGCGATCGGTTCCGCCGCGGCCTGCGTGACGGCTCGCTGGCGGACAAGATGATCGAGATCGACGTGCAGGAAAGCGCCGGCGGCGGGATGCCGACCTTCGACATCCCGGGGATGCCGGGGGCGCAGATGGGCATGCTCAACATCGGCGAGATGTTCGGCAAGGCGTTCGGGCCGAAGCAGAAGCGCAAGAAGCTCAGCGTGGCGCAGAGCTATGATGTGCTGATGGCTGAGGAGAGCGACAAGCTGCTCGACCAGGAGCAGGTGATCCGCGAGGCCGTCTCCACCACGGAACAAAGCGGTATCGTCTTTCTCGACGAGATCGACAAGATCAGTGCCCGCGAGGGCCGCATGGGTGCCGACGTCAGCCGCGAGGGCGTCCAGCGCGACCTGCTGCCGCTGATCGAGGGTACGACTGTTTCGACCAAGCACGGTGCCGTCAAGACGGACCACATCCTGTTCATCGCCAGCGGCGCCTTCCATCTGAGCAAACCGTCCGATCTGCTGCCGGAGCTGCAGGGCCGGCTGCCGATCCGGGTCGAGCTGCAGCCCCTCGGTCGCGAGGATCTGGCCCGCATCCTGGTCGAGCCCGAGGCCAGCCTGATCAAGCAGTACAAGGCGCTGATGCAGACCGAGGGCATCGCTCTCGAGCTCGGCGACGACGCCGTGGCCGAGATCGCCAAGCTCGCCCATGAGGTCAACAGCCGGGTCGAGAACATCGGCGCGCGCCGCCTGCAGACCGTGATGGAAAAGCTGCTGGAGGAGGTGAGCTACACGGCCTCGGATCGCAACGGCGAGACGGTGGCGATCGACGCCGCCTATGTCCGGCGCCAGGTGGCGGATCTCGCGGCCAACGCGGATCTAAGCAAGTTCATCCTCTGAGCCTGAGCGAACAGAAGTAGGACGAGGTCATGCCTGGAGCTGGTCGGCCCCTGTTGGTGGCGCTGGCCTCGGTGGTCCTGCTGCTGTCGCTGGCCGCCTATCTCACGGCTCATTTCGCCGGCCGCCTGGACGCCGATCGGCAGTCCGTGCTGCGAGCCTTCGAGGTCATCGACACGGCGCGCGAGCTGCTCTCGCTGGCGCAGGATGCGGAAACCGGCCAGCGCGGCTTCATCATCACGCAGCGTGCCTCCTATCTGGAGCCTTATCGATCGTCGGTGGCGAGGATCGACAGCCGCCTGGCGACACTGAGCAAGCTCACCGCCGACGACGGGCAGCAGGCGCGGCGGGTGAGCGAGCTCCAGAGCGCCGTGGACGCCAAGCTGGACGAGCTGCGCGTCACCCTGGACCTGAACGGGCGCGGCCAGTCGAGCGAGGCGCAGGCGGTCATCATGAGCGACCAAGGCAAGGTCGCGATGGACGGCATCCGACGCATCGTCGGCGAAATCGTGGCGGCCGAGCAAGCGCGCCTGTCCGATCGCGTCGGCGCGACGTCCGATACGGAGCGCTACACGCTCTACGCGGCGATGCTGGGCTCGCCTCTGGCGCTGGCCGCCCTGATGCTCGGCACCTTCCTGCTGCAGCGGAGCAACAGAAGCCTGCGCCGAGCCGAGGCACGGTTGTCCCAGCAGGGTATGGTGCTGCAGGCGACGCTCGACAATTGCCGCGACGGCATCGCTGCCATCGACGCCACGGGAGGGCTGGCCGCCTTCAATCGACACTTCTTCAAGCTGCTCGATCTGCCACCCGAGTATGCCCGCACCGGCGTCGCCTTCGCCGCATTGCAGGAGTTCGACCGCGGCCGCCCCGGTCGGGGGCTGGCCGACCCGGATCCGGCGGGCGCCGATGCCGCCGAGACGTTCGTCGAAGCCAGGGTCGGCGCGACCGACCTCGAGATCTACCGCATCCGGACGCCGGATGGCGGCTTCGTCGTCTCCGCCCTCGACGTCACCCGGCGGCGACAGTCCGAGGCCATCACCGCCTGGC
>JAPJRA010000711.1 GCA_030824835.1 Geminicoccaceae bacterium
CCAGGCCACGCTCGGCGGATACTACATTAACGACCTCAACCTGTTCGGCCGCACCTGGCAGCTCAACCTGCAAGCCGAGCAGGAGGACCGCGATTCGATCGACGACATCAACCGCATCCATGTCCGTAACCTGAACGGCGACATGGTGCCGTTGCGCAGCTTCGCCGAGGTGCGCACCATCGTCGGGCCGCAGGCGATCGTGCGCTACAACAACTACCGCTCGGTCACCATCAACGGTAGCCCGGCACCGGGGGTCAGCTCGGGCGAGGCCCTGGCCGCCATGGACAGGCTGTCCACGTCGACCCTGCCGCAGGGCTTCAGCTTCGAGTGGACCGGCACGGCGCTGCAGGAGATCGAGGCCGCCGGCCAGACGACCGTGATTCTTGGGCTCGCGGTGCTGTTCGCCTATTTGTTCCTGGTGGCGCTGTACGAGAGCTGGAGCATCCCGGTGCCGGTGCTGCTCTCGGTCACCGTGGGCGTCGCCGGCGGCATGGCCGCCTTATGGATCAGCGGCCTCGACAACAATATCTACGCCCAGATCGGCATCGTCGTGCTGATCGCACTGGCGGCCAAGAACGGCATCCTGATCGTCGAGTTCGCGAAGGAGCGGCGTGAGCACGGGCTGTCGATCTCCGACGCTGCCGTGGCTGGCGCCCGCGAGCGGTTCCGGGCGGTGATGATGACCAGCTTCGCGTTCATCGCTGGCCTGATCCCGCTGGTGCTCGCCACCGGGGCGGCGATGCTGTCCAGGCGCGGCGTGGGCACCGCGGTATTCGGCGGGATGATCGCGGCCTCGGCCATCGGCATCTTCCTGATCCCGCCGCTCTACGTCGCCGTCCAGTGGGCGCGGGAAAAGGTCAAGGGCGGCTCCGGCATACAGATCGCCCCAACGGCGCCGGAGCCAGCGCGCGACGCTTGACAGGGCGCTGCCTGCCGCCTAGATCCGGGCGTCTTCGGGCGCTTAGCTCAGCGGTAGAGCACCGTCTTCACACGGCGGGGGTCGCAAGTTCAAACCTTGCAGCGCCCACCACCCCCTCAAGAAGATGCGGTAGCCGTGTTCCACGGCAATGACGGGTGCGTGGTGTAGCGCGGAGCATCCGCGTGTTTCGAAGGAACGATGCCGCAGATGGCTGTGACCGGACCACGAGCGCCCCGTGTCAACGTGCTGTCTGCCCGCGTCGTCTTCGGGCTCGGGCCGGTCCTGCACTTTTTGGGCATCGTGTTCTGCTGTCTTGGCGCGGTCATGCTGGTGCCTGCGTTTGTCGACCTAGTCGACGGCCACAGTGACTATGTCGTGTTCGTGGCTTCGGCGGCGATCACCGTGTTCATGGGGGTGGCGCTGAGCCTGGGGTTTGCCGGTGAGACGTTGCGCATCGGTTTGCGGCAAGGCGTGCTGGCGGTGATCCTCACCTGGGTCGGGGCGGCACTGTTCGGATGCTTGCCATTCGTCCTCGGTGCGAGGTCGATGTCGTTCACCGACGCCATCTTTGAGACCATCTCCGGGCTGAGCGCCACCGGCTCCACCGTCTTCGTCGATCTCGACCACGCCACCCGGGGCATTCTGCTTTGGCGCTTCCTACTGATCTGGCTGGGCGGTTTCGGCTTGGTCACCTTTGCCGTGCTGATCCTGCCTTACCTGCGCGTCGGCGGACTGCAGCTGTTCATGGTCGATCTCTCGGCACGTCCCGGCAAGTTTCTGCCCAAGACTGCCGAGGTCGTGGCCCAGATCGCTGTCGTCTACGTGTTGCTCACCGCAGCCTGCGCGATCTGTTTCGGCTATGCCGGCATGACGGCGTTCGATGCCATAGGCCATGCGATGTCCGCTATCGCCACTGGTGGTTTTTCCTCCCACGATGCCGGAATCGGCTTCTTTAAAAGCCCGTCGATCGAGTGGATCGCCACCTTCTTCATGTTGCTGGCGGCGATGCCGTTTGCATTGCACGTCCATGCCCTGCACGGCCATTTTCGTCCGCTCTACCGCGAATCGCAGGTGCGGCTATTTCTGCTCGTGATCGCGGCCGGTGTGCTGCTGATGGCCGCCTGGCGCCTGAACAGTGGTGCCGAGACGCTGGAGCAAGCGTTGCGGGAATCGTCTTTCAACGTGGTCTCCATCATCACCACCACGGGCTTCACGTCTCACGACTATAGTCTTTGGGGCGGTTTTCCGGCCCTGCTGCTGCTGTGTGCCATGTTGATGGGCGGCTGCACTGGCTCGACCGCCGGTGGAGTCAAGATGTTCCGTCTGTTTGTGCTGTTGGAAGCACTGCAGGCCCAGATCCGTCGCCAGATCTTTCCCAACGGTGTGTTTGGCCTCCATTACAATCAGCAGCCGGTAGCTCCGGCGATCGTCACGGCTGTGGTGACCTATGCATTCGCTTATCTCGCCACTTTCTCGCTTCTGGCACTGGCCCTGGCGTTCACTGGTCTCGGGCTGGAAGAGAGCCTGGGTGCGGCGGCGACCTCCCTCGGTGGCGTTGGCCCTGGCCTGGGCCCGCGGATCGGCCCCTGCTGTACCTATGCTACCGTCTCCGACCCGGCCAAATGGCTGCTCACCTTTGGCATGCTCGCCGGCCGCCTTGAGATCCTGCTGCTGATCCTACCGTTCACGCGTGCCTTCTGGCGCGCCTAGATCAGATTCGCGCTGACCGGAATCTTATCCCGATTCACAGAACTGCCAGGACGTGATTCACACTTCTCGGTCGCAGCGAGCCGAGGTGGTGCGCTGGCGTGGAAGTCCGGGCAGAGCTATTCGAGCGATCTGCGCTGGCGGGTGCTGGCGGCGATCGATGGTGG
>JAPJRA010000712.1:0-1421 GCA_030824835.1 Geminicoccaceae bacterium
GTCCCAGCCGATGCGCTGCCATTTCCCGCCCACCAGCTTCATCGGGTACTTCGTGCGCCGCTCGCCGTGCCCCAGCTCGCGGATCGCGGCACCCTTGGCGCAGTGGCCGCCCAGGTTGAACGGGCTGTCGAAGGCCGGCTCCTGGCCGACCCAGACGCCGTTCTGCACCTCGGCGATGACGCTGCAGCCGACGGAGCAATGGGTGCAGACCGTTTTGCGGCGCAGGATCTCGCCCGTGGCGGCGGCAGCGGGGTCGGCGGCATCGGCGCGGGTCAGCATCCCGCTCGAGAGACCCGCAGCGGCGGCGATCCCTCCAGCAGCCAGTCCGGAGCGGCGCAGGAAGGCGCGCCGATCGACGGCGGCACTGGTCACCCCCGCCAGAGCCTGTGTCAGCCGCGTGCCAGATACGGCGCCGTTGGTCTTCTTCCTGAGCATCATCGCCTCCTGCGCGTCCGCCGAATTCCGAGCCCCGAGGCAGCCTTCAGAAACGCGCCAGCTCGTAAACCTGCTTCACATGCGGTGTCTCACGGTAGCCCCTGGGCGCTGCCGTCTCGACCGACTCGGTGGCTCCCGCGGGTGCGCCCCGCGCCACCAGCCCCGCCGATCCCGCAGCCGCACCCAGGCCGGCGAGCTTCAAGAAACCGCGGCGACCGCTGCCCGCATGCTCCTGTCGTAGCTTAGCGTCGTTGTTCATCGCCGACCTCTCCTGCCGTCATGGCGAACGCCGTCACCTCGATGTCCATGAATACCCGACCCAACGATCCCAGCGGCGCGTACAGCCGCGAGCTGCGCGCCCGCTCCAGATCACCGAAGAACCGCGCCGCCCAGGGCGCCAAATGCCGGCCGAAGATGTCCTGCTGGTCGGCGAGCCGGACGTCGCCGTACTCGCCATCGATCAGCGCCGCCATCAGATCGCAAAGGGCGGCAATATGGTCCTCGGGCTCGCTGCAGGTCGCCGCCCGGGCCACGCCCAGCCGCGCGAGATCGGTCCGCAGGGCCGCCAGCGGCCGCTCGTAGAGGAATCCAGTAAGATAGAACGAAGCGTAGGGAACCAACTCGCCGCGGACCAAGCCCACGAACAACAGATCGAATTCGTCCCGGGCCTCCGCGGTCGTCGTCGCCCGCGCGACCCGCGCAACAGCGCTCAAGGCTTGTCCGAGTTCGCCACCGTCACCGGCCAGAGACGCGGCGACGGTCAAGGCGGCCTCATCCGGCGGGCTGGAAAGAAAACGGGCCAGCAGGCGATACACGCAGCTACGCGCGGCATCCTCGTCCGCAACGCCGGCAAATGCCGCCGCGTCCCGATGCGCGATCGGATCCGTCTGCGGGATCGTCGTCATGCGCGCTCCCTGTAGAATATTAACAACAGGTTAGAACCTCTACGAACTGTGGGCAAGGTCGGACTTGGCGTCGTCCATTTC
>JAPJRA010000712.1:1431-2793 GCA_030824835.1 Geminicoccaceae bacterium
AATTTGCTCGGCAGCGTTGACCAGCGCCTTCGGCTCGTCCGCCGGGGCGGCAGCGACGGTCCTGGGCGGCTCCCGATCGGCGATCACGTCGCGGTCGAGGCCGTCGGCGATCTCCAGCATCCCCTTGCCGACCCGATAGAGGGTCTGGAGACTGGTCGCGACGGTCGCACGGTCCGTGAAATCGTGGGTAACGTAATGGTCGTCGATGCCATCGAGGCTGTTGATGATCGGGTTGCTGCGCCAGAGCTTGCGCAACGCGTCGCGGCGCAGTTCCGGCGGCACGCCCACCCGCATGAACGGCCGGTAGTCCGATTGCGCGCCCAGCGTCTCGATGTCGGGCAGTTCGACCGTCTCCGGCACCTCGGACGTCACCTCGCACTCCGCCGGCGGGGCCGGCTCGCCTTCGGTCGGCTGTGGTTCGGGTTGCGGCACCGCCTCGGCGCGGCGGGCCGCGGCTTTTCGGTACGACCAGCGGCTGAGGAAGTCGGCGTTGCGATCAGCTTCGGTCATCCACCCTCCCTGTACCGAGCTGGACGAAGTCGCTGCTTTCGCCCGCCAGCTTGTTTAGCCCCTTGCGGCGTCGCTTGAAGAACGGCTGCTCGACATCGTGGCGATCGACGAATGCCTCGATCCATGCCGCCAATGCCGTCGGCATCGGCAATGCGTCCACCAGATCGTCGCCCGGCTCCTGGTAGGCCTGAGCCTCCCAGGGCGAGGCCGTGACGAGGAAGGGCTGAAAGGGCACCGGCTCCTGCGGCGCGGTCCGCAGGACGACATAAAGCTGGGGCGGATGGGCCGACAGCGCGTACTTGTAGTCCTCGGTCTGCTTGGGATGCAGCTCGACCACGATGCCGGCGGCGGCGTAGCGAACCCAGCCGTCGCCCTGCATCAGCAGGCGCCACGCGGCACCGCCGGGCAGGTCGGGCACGATCTCCACTGCGCGCCAGCACCAGGGACGCCACCGGTTGGCGCTGGCGCGGCGCTCGACCACGATGCCGACCGCGGTCTGCTCGGCGCCTGATCCCATGCGAACAGCCTGCACTCGAGATTTGTAAAGTTCTAATGAAGACAGCACATTCGCGCTGCGGCGACCTGGGGTCAAGCCGGGCCGACTGTTGCCGCTGCTTGGGGAGGTTGAATGAAGATCGCTGGCCGCCGCTGCATGGTGTGCAATTGCGAGGGCTCGATGCCGTTGGACGGCCATGCCCTCGCGCGGGCGCTGGGAAGCGCCGTCGATCCCATAGTCCATCAGCAGCTATGCGGCCGTCAGCTGTCCGACATTGCTGCGGTCGCCGCCGCAGGTGAGCCGCTGCTGATAGCCTGTACACAGGAGGCCGCACTCTTCGCCGAGACCACTGGAGC
>JAPJRA010000713.1:0-1601 GCA_030824835.1 Geminicoccaceae bacterium
CATTCGAGTGGGATGAGCTGAAGGACTTCTTCGGCGGCGGCACGCTGGCAACACGCGGCGTGCGCAATGGCGGCAACGAGACCTACGAGCCGCCGTTTCGCGGCACGATCGTGATCACCCAGAACGCCGCCGTGGACGCCAGCGAGGCGATCCTCACGCGCATCGTCAAGCTGCACTTCAAGCGACCGCAGGTCACCACCGAAAGCCGGATCGCGGCCGACAACCTCAATGCGCTGCAGGTCGAAGAGGTGAGCCACTTCCTTGTGCGTGCCATTCGCCAAGAGCGCGCAATCCTCGATCTGTTCGCTGAGCGGGTGAAGGTGTTTGAGGCCAAGCTTCGCGCTCAGCAAGATCTTCGCCTTGAACGCGTCATCAAGAACCATGCGCAGATGCTGGCGCTGTTCGACTGTCTGCGCCTGGTTGTCGCTCTACCTGACGACATGGTCGAGCAGACGCGGCTCGCGTTGCTGGACATGGCGCTGGAACGGCAGAAGGCGATCAGCGCGGACCACGCGATGGTCAACGAATTCTGGGAGGTCTACGAATACCTCGAGGCGACCGGCCACGGCAAAGCTGTGGTCAACCACAGCCGCGACGCGCAGAGGATTGCGATCAACCTCAATCACTTCGCTGCGCGTGCTTCGCAGTTCAGTCAGCCAGTACCCGATCTCAAGGTGCTACGTGCGCTGCTCGGGGACTCGCGCCGGCACAAGTTCATGGGCGCAAACGTGGCCGTCAACAGCGCGGTTCTCAAGGACGATCTGACCGGCGTCGGCACCACCGTGAAGTGCTGGGTGTTCCAGAAATGAGCGCGCTTTCTCATGTTGGAAATTTTGGGAAATTTTCGTTGACTTCTACCCAGGAGCGGAGCAACTATTACCGTGTCGCCGCAAAATCGGCGACCGGGATTGGCGTCCCGTACTTACACGGCGCAACAGCGCCCATCGATCGATGCTCGGCGCTTTTTTCTCGCCCGGCGTTCGCTCGGGCGCGTGCCTGCCAGTTCTATGGCGGGCGGTGCGTGGGGGCCGCAAGGCCCGCCGGTTCCGTGTATCCGGTACGCCAACCCGCACCGTCCGCCACCCCGATTGGCGTCGGGGCGGCGGATTTCTGTCAAAGCACGGAGTTCCGCATGTCCTACGACGCTCAAGAAGCGCCGGCTAATGCCGCGCGCCAGATCGCCCATTACTTCGGCCTGATTGCCGACACTCTCGACTGGAATCACACCGCCTGGCTCGCCCTGCAGGCGAAGCTGCAGGCCATGGGCAAAGCGCCCGAGGCGCTGACGTTGGCCGATGTCGAGGCCGCCATTTCCAGCATCAATGCCGACCTTGCCGAGGTGCGCCAGTGAGTCGCCGCGACCTACGCAAGGCGCTGCGCGTCGCTCCTGGCGTCTACCTGCTCCTGCAGATCCGGGCGGCCGACGTGCTGGCAGAGCTGTACGCCGACGGTCTGCATGACAGCCCACCGGTGATGTTCGCCTACAGCGCGATCGATGAGCCGAGCGCGTTGTTTCTCGTAGATGACGGCACCGGCCTGGTCATTGGCTCGTTGCACGTGGTCATGCCGGAAGCCGAGGCCGCCGCGCTGCAGGAATGGGT
>JAPJRA010000713.1:1701-2770 GCA_030824835.1 Geminicoccaceae bacterium
CAGCGGGCCGGCGGGCGGTGCTGTAACACCGCCCCAAGGCCCTCCACCAACGCAACTCAGGAGAGTCGATATGCAACAGCAAACTGGAACATGTCCAGCCACGGCAGCACGTCCGTTGGCTTTGAGCACCGGACCCGGCCCGGAGGCTACCACGCCGGCCGTCGTCGCCTACGACAGAGGCACAGGCGACTGCTCAGCGACCATCACCATGCACGTCACGCATGGCTCGGTCGTGGTCACTGCCGCTCTGAGCATGGGGCCGCTTCGCGAAGCTCGCCAGTCTTGGGAGCGCCGCCGTGGCCCTGGCAGCGGCTGGAAGCTCATCGACGGCCCTCGCTTGTGGACCAAGGCGGAAAGCTGCATCAGCACAGAGCTCGCCGCATTCATGGACGGCCTGGACTTCCCCTTTGACCTGGCCAACATGCTGCCGCGCAGGCCGACAGCCGCCGCAATTGCCGCTGTGGCCCAAGCCGCACGGGAGGTGGGCAATGGTTGAATTGCTCGCTTTGGCGATGGTCCTGGCACCGGCGGCCGGTGGCGCCCTGGTATACAGGCTGTGGACCACCCGTCGCCCGCGCCTTACTCAGACCGGCCTGGCGGTCGGCCAGGTACCGCAGCGGCTGCGCCGGCGCGCTCGGATGGCCGTTCGCCGCGAGGTCGCTCATGGCTAAGTCCGTCATCGTGATCGGCCCCCAGGGGAGCGGCAAGACACTCAACGCGGAAGCCATGCGCCAGCTGTTTGACCTGCAGGCTGTCGTCGACCTCGACGAAGTGCTCTTCGGGCTGCGCGCCGATCGGGTGGAGCCAGAAGGGCAATTGATCCTGACCTGCAACGAGCAGCAGGCCCGCACGTGGTCTGTGCGCTGGGGCCTGACCGTTCTCCACATCGATGTTGTGCGCGCCAGCCTGGGCGCCGCCTGGAGGGCGACCCTATGAATCTGCAGCGCACGATCGAGATTGCCCGCGCCGCCGCGCGGTTGGGAGAGCCTGGCCCCCTGTCCACGGGTGAGGCACTCACCGCCGCCCTGGTGCTGAATCGCCACGATTGGCTGGCAGATATGGGCTACAC
>JAPJRA010000714.1 GCA_030824835.1 Geminicoccaceae bacterium
GCCCCAGGCCTTCGGCCGGGCGCTGCAGCGGCTCACCGCCAGCGCCGCCTGAGGCTCCCGCTCACACCTGAGGCTCCCGCTCACAGCAGCAGCCAGACGCCGACGGCGACCAGCGCCGCCGTCCAGAGGAGATCGAGGTTGATCCAGCCGCGCCGGAGGACCGCCACGCCCAGCCAGTCATAGACCAGGAGCGCCACCGCACCCGTGGTCGCCAGCATGGCGCCGCTGTGCACCGCGACCGCGAGCAGCGCCGTGCCCATGGCGCCGCCGCCCATGCTGCCGCCGCCCAGGGCATGGTGGTGCATCGGCCCGGCGACGCCCAGCGGACCCAGGAGCGGGATCAGCATCAGCCCGGCGCCGTGCGCCAGGGCCATCAGGAACGACCACACGGCGAGGCCGCCCAGGCCCACCTGCATGCCGAAGCGGACCCGGTGGCGATGGCCGTAGGTGGCGTGCCAGGCGGCCCAGCCGATCAGCACGGTCCCGGCGGCACGGCGGACCAGGTCCGGGTCGACCACGGCACCGGAGGCCATGACGACCAGGACCACGGCCAGCACCGCCAGCGCATGGCCGAGCACGATCGGCAGCAGGGCCGTGAGCACGACGCGGCGGCTGTGCCGGTGCAGCCCCAGGGCCACGGCGAACAGCCAGCCCATGGCCGGGTTCAGGCCATGGAACAGGCCGAGCCCGGCCAGGCCCAGCCAGGGCCACAGCCCGGCCCCGCCGGGCTCAGCCAAGGCTCACGGGTAGCAGTAGGAGTCGGACGAGCAGTCGCCGCCCTCCAGCCGGACTTGGTGCGGCAGGTGGCCCTCGGGCCAGTCGAGGAAGAACCTCTCGTCGAACGCGATCCCGCCGTCCGGACCCACGTCGAGCTTGACCATCCAGCCGTCCAGCCCGTCCGGGTAGAACTGGCGGTCGATGGCGCCGTAGAGCGAGCTGGTGAAGTAGACCCGCTTGCCGTCGCGGCTGATCTCGACCATCTGCGGCCCGCCGCTGAGCGGCCGGCCCGGGTTCGCGGGATGGGCGGTGCGGGCGACGATGCCGCCGATCTTCACCGTGCCGGTGAGCTTGGGGTCGAACGGGTCCGAGACGTCGTACTGGTGCATGGCCCCGGTGCCCCAGCAGGAGACGTAGAGGAACCGGTCGTCCATCGACAGGTCGATGTCGGTCACCAGCGGCGGCACTGCCTTGAACGGCTTCAGCGCCGGCGGCAGCAGGTCCGGGTCGGCGGGCTCGGCCGGGATGTCGATGATCTTCCTGACCGCCCACCGGTCGCCGTCGCGGTACCAGGTCCAGATCGACGAGGAGAGGTCCTTCAGGCTGATCACCACGCCGACGAAGCCGTAGGCCTTGGTGGGGTCGTGGGCGGGCCGCAGCTCGAAGACCAGCTGGTACTCGGGCCCGAGATCGATCGCCTGGATGTGCTTGCGCTTGTGCAGGTCCCAGAAGTGCAGGTGCCGCCCGTACTTGCCGCCGAGCAGGATCTCGGGGACCAGCCCGTCCTCGAACGTGTCGGGCGTGCCCCACTCGCTGGTGACCATGGTGTCGTGGCCGAGATGCCACCAGAAGTCGTAGGCCAGCTCCTGCGGCCCGCGGTCGAGCTCCCAGCGGCCCAGCACGTTGAAGCTCTCGTGGTCGAGCAGGAACACGCCGCCCGGCGCCTTGCCCTCGGCGTTGCCGAGCGCGCTGACATAGATGCCCTCGGGCCCGCAATGGATCGTGTGCGGCCGGCTGTAGCCGGCCTTGCGCGCGATCTCCTCGGCCTCGATCACCTTGACCAGCTTCGGCTGCCGCGGGTCGGGCTTGGTGTCCAGGATGTGCAGCCGCGACGAGCGCAGGCCCGGCACCACCAGGTAGCGGCGCTCGACATGCGGGTGCGGCGCGTTCGGGCACAGGCAGGAGCTGCAGGCGTTCCAGCCGAAATGGTGCAGCTCGTCGCCGGTATTGGGCATCGCCGTCTGGCCGACGATCCGGCCATAGGTGGCCGAGGAAGGGTCGACATCGACCACCGCCAGCGCGTCGGGCCTGGCCCGGTCGGGATCGAAGGCGGCGACGTAGGCGAGCGTCTCGGCGGGCGCCTGCATCGCCATCCGCGGCGAGGTGTAAAATGAGGGATCCGGCTGCCACAGCGCCATATCCTGCTACTCCCTGGCCCATTGTTTCCCCGAGCATATCACAGGCTCGGCGTCACCGGCTATCCGACGCCACGAGCCTTGCGATGCTCGTCGACCAGGGTCCACAGCTCGAGCTCGCCGAAGCCCTTGACCTCGAAGGAGCCGAGCGGCCGGCACAGGAAGTCGTCCTGGATCAGCAGCGCGGTGTCGGCGCACATGGTGATCTGCATCGGCTCCGACAGCGCCTCGAGCCGCGCGGCCAGATTCACTGCCGGACCGAAGATGTCGTAGACATATTTCTGCACGCCGACGATCGAGCCGATCACCGGTCCGGTATTGATGCCGATACGGCAGAGCCATTGCGTCGGATGCGACGCATTGCGACGCTCGATATAGCGCCGCAGCCGGGTCGCAACTCGACCGATATTGGCCGCGTGCTCGGGCGTGGCCTCCGGCAGGCCCGAAACGGCCATGTAGGCGTCGCCGATGGTCTTGATCCTCTCGCAGCCGAACATCTCGACGATACGGTCGAATGCCGAGAAGATGTCGTTCAGCTCGGCGACGATGGCGCTCGGGTCGCGCGAGACCGCCATCTCGGTGAAGCCGACGAAGTCGAGCATCAGCACCGAGGCATGCTCGAAGCGCTGCGG
>JAPJRA010000715.1 GCA_030824835.1 Geminicoccaceae bacterium
CTTCCCCACGGTCGCCGCATCGGGCAGGTGCCCGCTGACCTCGGCCCCGGCATCACCCGGCAGGGCCACGAAAGCCAGGGCCGAGGCCGCGGCGCAGACGCCGACGATGAGGAAGGCCGGGACGAAGTCGCCTGCATGCAGCACGCTGCCACCGCGGGCGGTCATGGTCGCATGCAGCAGTAGCGCCCCGCTGCCGACGCCGACACTCAAGGACAGCTGCTGCGCCATGCTCGTGAAGCTGGTGGCCCGGCTCATGCGCTGGCGGTCGATATCGGCATAGCCCAGGGTGTTGACGCTGGTGAACTGCAGCGATCGGAAGAAGCCTCCGACGAGCAGGACCACCAGGATCAGGAGGTGCGGCGTGTCCGGGCGGAACAGGGCGATGGCCGCCAGCGAGACGCTGCTTAGGACGGCATTGGTCACCAACACGCGCTTGAACCCGAACCGCCGCAGGATCGGCTTGGCCGCGAGCTTCATCGTCAGCGCACCGAGCGCCGCGGCGAAGGTGAGCTGGCCCGAACCGAAGGCGCTCAGCCCGAAACCAGCCTGGAGCATCAGCGGCAGCAGGAACGGCAGGGCGCCGATCCCGATCCGGAACAGGAAGCCGCCCATGATCGCGGCGCGGAAGGTGCGCACCCGGAGCAGGCCCAGGTCGATCACCGGATGGGCCACCCTCCCCGCATGACGGACATAGAGCAGCACGCCGAGGATCCCGCCGCCGAGCAACGCCACCGTCGCCCAGACCGGCACGATCCCACGGCCGATGGTCTCGAAGCCGAAGATCACGCCGACGAGCCCGGCGGCGCTCAGCGCAAAGCCGCCGAGATCGAGCGGCGGCGGCCGCTCCTCGCGCACGTCGGGGATGTAGAGCGTCGCCAGCACCAAGCCCAGGATCGCGATCGGGATGTTGATCCAGAAGATCCAGCGCCAGTGGAAATAGGTGGTGATGAACCCACCCAGGAGCGGCCCCACCACCGGTCCGATCAGAGCCGGCACGGTGAGATAGGCCATGGCGGTGACGAGATCGCGCTTGTCCACGGAGCGCAGCAGCACCAGCCGCCCCACCGGTACCATCATCGCCCCGCCCAGGCCCTGCAGCAGCCGCGCCGCCACCAGCTCTGGCAGCGAGCCGCTGAGCCCACACAGCACCGAGCCGGCGAGAAACACCACGATCGCCGCCCGGAACACGTTGCGCCCGCCATACCGATCCGCGACCCAACCGCTGATCGGGATGAACACGGCCAGGCTGAACAGATAGGCTGTGATCGCGAAGCTCAGCCTGACCGGGCTCTCCCCGAACGCCGCCGCGATCTGCGGCAGCGACGTCGAGAGCACGGTGGAATCGAGATTCTCCATGAACAGCGCGCAGGCGATAATCAGCGGGATAACGGCGGTGCGCGGCACGCGGCGGGCTTTCTGGAAAAGCTGGAGGAAATCCAGTCTATCCCGATCGGCCGCGGCGGGGCACAGCTTGGTCGTGAGCCTGCAATGCAGGAGCATGCCTGCAATCTTTCAACGGCTGGTCTCTGCCGTCGCCGTGGCCTCGGGGGCCTCCCTGCCCTGGGTACTAACGCCCCGAGCTGATGTCTACCTCGGCCGTAGCGTGCAGCAACGTCGCCGCGGTCTCCTCCATACCCGCCGGTACGTCGGCGCTCAGCACCCAGCCCATGCCGTCCGGATCCGTCGCCATCGAGCTCCTGTCGTCGTTGGCGGGCGCCCCCATCGGCTCGAGGACGACCTGGACGCCACGGATGCTGGATTCGAGGACCGCACGGGCGGCATCTGCATCGCTGAGATGCTCGAAGGTCGTGGTCACGGTATGCTCGGTCATGTCGTCTCCTGCAATCGGTTAGCTGGATTACCAACCGGCGGACGGAGGTGGCGTTCCGTTGCCGCTTGGCGCGCCGACGCCGGAGCCGTAGTCTGAATGCCCCCAGTGGATGGGCCCGAGGAGGCACCCCACATGCGGACGACCGCCAGCAGCACGGAGCCTCGCCCATGACCGCCTGCATCGTCGGCTGGAGCCATCTCCCCTTCGGCAAGCACGAGGGTCGCACCGCGGAGAGCCTCATTGTCGAAGCCGCGAGCGCCGCCATCGCCGATGCGGGCCTCGCCCCTGCCGACGTGGACGAGATCTGGCTCGGCCACTTCAACGGCGGCTTCGTGGCCCAGGACTTCACCAGCTCGTTGGTGCTACAGGCCGACCCTGCCCTGCGCTTCAAGCCCGCGACCCGGGTGGAGAACGCCTGCGCCACCGGCTCAGCCGCGGTCCATGCCGGCATCCGTGCCATCGCCGCGCGCGACGCACGGATCGTGCTGGTCGTCGGGGTCGAGAAGATGACGGAGCTCGCCGGCCCGGCCATCGGCGACACGCTGCTGCGCTGCTCCTATGTCGACGAGGAGAAGGGCATTGAAGGCGGCTTTGCCGGTGTGTTCGGGCAGATCGCCCAGATGTATTTCCAGCGCCACGGCGACCAGTCCGACGCGCTGGCGGCGATCGCGGCCAAGAACCACAAGAACGGCTGTGCGAATCCTTACGCCCAGCTGCGCAAGGATCTGGGCTTCGAGTTCTGCCGCGTGGTCTCCGACAGGAACCCGATCGTGGCCGGCCCGCTCAAGCGCACCGACTGCTCGCTGGTCTCCGACGGCGCCGCGGCCCTGGTCCTGACCGACGTCGAGACCGCCCTCGGCATGAGCAAAGCCGTGGCCTTCCGCGCCCATGCCCAGGTCAACGACTTCCTGCCGATGAGCCGTCGCGACAT
>JAPJRA010000716.1 GCA_030824835.1 Geminicoccaceae bacterium
GTCCCGAGTGGCCGGGCAGTCCGAGGCCTCGTCGAGCGGCCGCGGGTCGTCCGCGTGCCGGGCATTCTTCAGGTTGACCGTGCCACGGCGGGTGAAGGCTTGGGCGGTGCGGCCGGAGCGGGTCGGCAGCACGCAGTCGAACATGTCGATGCCACGGACCACCGCCCCCACCAGATCGGCGGGCTTGCCGACGCCCATCAGGTAGCGCGGGTGCGCCTGCGGGAGCAGCGGGCAGGTCGCGTCCAGGGTCGCGAACATGAGCTCCTGCGGCTCGCCGACGGCGAGACCGCCCACCGCGTAGCCGTCGAAGCCGATGCCGACCAGGCCTGCCGCCGAGCGGGCGCGCTGGACCGGCTCGGTGCCACCCTGGACGATGCCGAACAGGCCGTAGCCGGGACGCCGGACGAAGGCGGCCTTGCTGCGCTCGGCCCAGCGCAGCGACAACTCCATGGCGCGCGCCACCTCGGCCTCCGCCGCCGGCAGGGCGATGCACTCGTCGAGCACCATCGTGATGGTGGCATCCAGCAGATGCTGGATCTCGACCGAGCGCTCCGGCGTCAGCTCGTGCCGGCTGCCGTCGAGATGCGAGCTGAACACGACACCGTGCTCGGTGAGCTTGCGCCGGGCCGCCAGCGACATGACCTGGTAGCCGCCGGAATCGGTCAGGATCGGCCGGTCCCAGCGCATGAAGCGGTGCAGGCCGCCGAGCCCGGCGATGCGCTCAGCACCCGGGCGCAGCATCAGATGGTAGGTGTTGCACAAGGCGATCTCGGCGCCCGTCGCCGCCAGCATGTCGACCGTCATCGCCTTCACGGTGGCGGCCGTGCCGACCGGCATGAAGGCGGGCGTCTCGACGGAGCCGTGGGCGGTGGCGAGCCGGCCGCGGCGGGCGGCGCCGTCGCTGGCGAGCAGCTGGAAGCCGAACCCGCTCATCCGGCGGCCGCCGCGCGGGTCAGCAGGCAGGCGTCGCCATAGCTGAAGAAACGATAGCCCTGGTCGATGGCGTGGGCATAGGCCGCCTGCATGCGCTCGGTCCCGGCAAAGGCGCAGACCAGCATAAACAGCGTGCTCCGCGGCAGATGGAAATTGGTCAGCAGCACATCCACCACCCCGAACCGATAGCCTGGCATGATGAACAGGCGCGTGTGGCGGGCGCCCGCCTGGACCACGCCGTCGTCGCCCACGGCACTCTCGAGCGTGCGCAGCACCGTGGTACCGACGGCCACGATACGGCCGCCGCGCGCCCGCGCCGCCGCAATGGCCGCCGCTGCGGCCGGTGGCACCTCGCACCATTCGGGATGCATGACATGGGCCGCAGTGTCGTCGACCTTGACCGGCGCAAAGGTGCCGGCGCCGACATGCAAGGTCACGAAGCAGCGCTGCACGCCGATCGCGTCCAGCCGGGCGAGCAGCTCCTCGGTCAGGTGCAGCGAGGCCGTGGGTGCCGCGACGGCACCATCGCTGCGGGCGAAGACCGTCTGATAGTCCGCATGATCCTGCCGGGCGCCACCGCGCTCGCGATTGATGTAGGGTGGCAGCGGCATCGCACCATGCGTGCGCATGGCCGCCAGCAGCTCGTCGCCACGAAGCGTGAAGGCCAGTCGCACCCTGCCCTCGACATCCTTCACCACCACCTCCGCCGCGAGGCCCGGCGCCAGATCGACGCGATCGCCGGGGCGCAGCCGCTTGCCGGGACGGGCCAGCGCCCACCAGCCGGCCTCGTCGATGCGCTCGACCAGGGTCACCTCCACCGCGACGTCGCCACGGCGGCCAAAAAAGCGGGTCGGCAGGACCCGCGTGTCATTGAGCACGACGAGGTCGCCCGGCCGCAGCAGGCCCGGCAGATCGCGCACCACCTGCTCCCGCCTCGTCTCGCCGTCGATCACCAGCAGCCGCGACTCGTCGCGCGGCCGCTTCGGCGCCTGCGCGATCAAGGCGGGCGGCAGCTCGAAGTCGAAAAGATCGACGCGCATGGGATTCCGGACTCGGGCGGCGAAGGTAGGGACGTGGCCGGATAGAGGTTGGGACGATCGGGGTCAAGCGACGGGCGGAGCACGCGGCTCAGACGTCGGAAAGCGCGACGTCCAATCCACTGTCGAGGCGACGCGCGCTTGCGGTGCAGCGGCAGCACTCTAGCATCGAGGTACCGGTGGTTGGGCCGGTGACCTACACCGGCCGGAGTGCGCCGTGAATCACTGGCCGATCCTGCAGGGGCTGATCCTGCTCCTCGTTGCCAATGGGACACCCGTCCTGGCCACCCGGCTGCTGGGACAGAGACTTGCCTGGCCGCTCGATTGCGGCCTCAAGCTGCCGGACGGCCGGCCGCTGCTAGGCAGATCGAAGACCGTCCGCGGAGTGCTGCTCAGCATCCTCGTGACGACGGCCGCAGCGCCGCTGCTCGGACTGCCATGGTGGGCAGGAACGGTGGCCGGCGCGGCGGCCATGGCTGGAGATCTCTTGTCCAGCCTGCTCAAGCGCCGGCTCGGCCTGCCCTCCAGCAGCAGAGCGTGGGGTCTCGACCAGGTGCCGGAAGCCCTACTGCCGCTACTCGCCCTTCAAGCCACGATGGGCCTTGCCGCCATCGACGTGCTGATAGCGACCCTGCTGTTCTGGGTCGGTGGGATTCTGTTGTCGCGCCTCCTGTTCGCCTTGGGGATCCGCGACCGGCCTTACTGAGCAGGGCCGCCTTCGAGCTGGTGCAGCGTGATCTCGGGCAGGCAGTTGAGGCGGACGGCCACGACGCTGGAGCCGGCACCC
>JAPJRA010000717.1 GCA_030824835.1 Geminicoccaceae bacterium
TCTGAAGGTGGCGCAGGTGGAGCCCGGTGGCCGCGTCGCCGCCGTGGCCCAGATCCCCTGCGAGCTCTGGCTGGGTCTCGACCGGCTGGAGGAGGCCTTGCGGACCGCCGTGGCCGGCATGGCGCCGATGCGGCGCGTCGCCGTCACCATGACCGGCGAGCTCGCCGACCTGTTCCCGGACCGCGCCACCGGCGTCGCCCGCCTGCTGGACACGATGGCGGCGGCCCTGCCCGACACCCGCCGCCAGGTCTGGGCCGGCCGCCGCGGCTTCGTCGACGATGGCCACACCACCGGCCTGGAAGCGACCATCGCGTCCGCGAACTGGCTGGCCGCGGCCACCCTGGCCGCAGGGCGGCTCGGCCACGGCCTGTTCGTCGACCTCGGCAGCACCACCACCGACATCCTGCTGCTCGCCGACGGCGAGGTGCGCGCCGAGGGCCTGACCGACCGGCAGCGGCTGAGCAGCGGCGAGCTCGTCTATACCGGCCTCACCCGCACGGCGCTCATGGCGGTGGCCAGCTCGGCCCCGTTCGGAGGCCGCGACGTGGCGCTGGCCAACGAGCTGTTCGCCACCATGGCCGACGCCTACCGCGTCCTGGGCCTGCTGCCGGAGGAAGCCGACCAGCACGGCACGGCCGACGGCGGGCCCAAGACCGTCGAGGCCAGCGCCCGCCGCCTCGCTCGCATGGTCGGGGCCGATCTCGCCGACGGCAGCCCGGCCGACTGGCGGCATCTCGCCGGCTGGTTCGCCCGCTGCCAGCGGCGGCGGATCGAGGACGCCCTGGCCCTGCAGCTGTCGCGCGGCCTGCTGCCCCTCGAGGCCCCCCTGGTCGGCGCCGGCTGCGGCCGCTTCCTGCTCGAGCCGCTGGCACGGGAGCTGGGCCGCCCCTACCGCGACTTCACCTCCCTGCTCGACGCCGACCCTGCGGCGGCCGCCTGGGCGGCCACCTGCGCCCCGGCGGTGGCCGTGGCCGTCCTCCTGGCGGCAGCAGCGTGAGCGCCGCCGCGGTCTCGACCGTCTCCCTGCTGCGCACCTATGGCCGTGCTGTGGGCATGCTGCGCGACGAGGGCTGGGTGCTGGCCCTCCTGGTCGGGGCCAACGTCGCCCTGGGCCTCATCCAGCTGGCCGAGCCCGTGCTGTTCGGCCGGGTCGTCGACGCGTTGGGCCGCGACGGGCCGGTCTTCGGCCTGATCGGCCTCTGGGCGGTGCTGGGCCTGGGCGGCATCGCCGCCGGCGTCGCCGTGGCCCTGTTCGCCGACCGCCTGGCGCACCGTCGCCGCACCGCCGCCATGGCCACGGCCTTCGAGCGCGCCATCACCCTGCCGCTCGCCTACCACGCCGGGGCCGGCTCCGGCCGCCTGGTGCGGACCATGCTGGCCGGCACCGATTCGCTGTTCATGGTCTGGCTCGGCTTCTTCCGCGAGCATCTCTCGGCCCTGGTCGGCATCGCCTGCCTGATCCCGACCGCCCTCCTGATGAACGTGCCGCTGGCCTGCCTGCTGGGTGCGCTCGCCATCGTCTACGTCTTCGTCAACACCGTCGTCGTCCGCCGCACCCAGGCCGGCCAGCAGACGGTCGAGCGCCACCACCAGGACCTGTTCGGCCGCGTCGGCGACGTCATCGGCAACGTCACCGTCGTCCAGAGCTACGCGCGCCTCGCCGCCGAGGCCGCCGAGCTGCAGGGCATGATGCGCCAGCTGCTGGCGGCGCAGTACCCCGTGCTCGGCTGGTGGGCGCTGCTCACCATCCTCACCCGCGCCTCGGCCACCGTGGTCATGGTGGTGATCTTCGCGGTCGGCGCCGTCCTGGCCCGCCGTGGCGAGATCAGCGTCGGCGAGATCGTGAGCTTCGTGGGCTTCGCCAACCTGTTGATCGGCCGCCTCGACCAGCTCACCGGCTTTCTCGGCCGCTTCTTCGTCCAGGCCCCGACCGTTGACGCTTTCTTCGCGCTGCTGGCGACCCCGAGCGACGTCCGCGACGCCCCGGACGCCACCGAGCTTGCCGGCGTGCAGGGCCGGGTCGCGTTCGAGGCCACCAGCTTCCGCTTCCCCGGCGCCACCCAGGGCGTCTTCGACCTCACCTTCACCGCCGAGCCCGGCCGCACCGTGGCCCTGGTCGGCCCCACGGGCTCCGGCAAGACCACCACTCTCGCCCTGCTGCAGCGCCTGCGCGACCCCGATTCCGGCCGCATCACGATCGACGGCATCGACATCCGCAGCCTCACCCTGACCTCGCTGCGCCACGCCATGGCGGTCGTCTTCCAGGAGGCCGGCCTGTTCAACCGCTCGATCGCGGAGAACCTGCGCGTCGGCCGGCCGGGCGCCACCCAGGCCGAGCTCGAGCACGCCGCCCGCCAGGCCCAGGCGCTGGACTTCATCCGGGCCAAGCCCGGCCAGTTCGACTTCGTCATCGGCGAGCGCGGCCAGCACCTCTCCGGCGGCGAGCGCCAGCGCCTGGCCATCGCCCGCGCCCTGCTCAAGGACGCCCCCATCCTCCTCCTCGACGAGGCCACCAGCGCGCTCGACACCGAGACCGAGTCCCGCATCAAGCAGGCCCTGGACGCCGCGCGGGCGGGGCGCACCACCTTCGTCATCGCCCACCGCCTCTCCACCATCGTCGACGCCGACCTGATCGTGGTTCTGGACCAGGGCCGCATCGTCGAGCAGGGCAGGTTCGCCGAGCTGGCGCGGGGTACCGGGCCGTTCGCGAGGCTCGTGGCCGAAGGCAGCTTCACCACGCCGGCCTGAGA
>JAPJRA010000718.1 GCA_030824835.1 Geminicoccaceae bacterium
GCCGACCCTGCTCAAGCTGCTGCCAGACGTCCAGCAGGCGACTACCCATCACTTCGCTCGACGGTTGATGCTGCACGCGGCACTGATCGCGATACCGGTGCTGTTGCTGCTGCTAGCCTTCGCCTTCGCCTCCGCCGCCAGCTTCATGGCCCTGGAGACCGTGGTGAGCCCGCATGCGGCGGCAGCGATCATGGCACTGGGCCTGTGCGGCTTGGCTGCGCTGGTGGCGGTCGGGCTAGTCCTGCTCGACCGTGCCGCCGAACGCCGCCGCGAGCAGGCTCTGGCTACCGCACGGGCCAATGCGCTCGCACCGTTGCACGAGGCCAGCCGCCTCATCGCCAACAAACCGCTGCAGAGCCTAGCGCTTGCCGCCGCCGCAGGCATCGTGCTTGGCTGGCTAGGTCGGCGCGACTGAGGTCGCGTGGGTTTAAAAGGTCTCCACCCAGGGGCGCAGCTCCACTTCCCAGGTCCAGGCACTGCGCTCCTGATGGATGACGTGCAGGTAGCTAAGGGCAATCGCGTCCGGATCGAGCATTGAATCCGGGGAATCCGGCGCCTCGGTACGGCCCGGATTGCGGATCGCACCGTCGATCACGAAATGTGCGACATGAATGCCCTGCGGGGCCAGCTCGCGGGCCATGCTTTGCGCGAGGCCACGTAGCGCGAACTTGGCCATCGCGAACGGGGCCGATTGCTTGTAGCCCTTGATGCTGGCCGAGGCGCCGGTGAACAGAATCGCCCCATGCCCCCGCGGCACCATCCGTCGCGCCGCCTGCTGCGCTACCAAAAAGCCGCCAAAGGCGCCGACTGCCAAGGCGTTCTGTGCCGCTGCAGGCTCGAGATCGACGAATGGGCCGCGCGCCCTGCCACTCGCATTGTAGATGACGATATCAGGTGGACCGCCGAGACACCCGTCCATGCGGGCAAACAGCGCCGAAACCTGTTCGGCATCGGTAGCGTCGCACGCGGCCGTCACTGCCCCGGTCTCGGAGGCCAGATCGCGCAGCTTATCGACGTTGCGCGCCGCCAGCCCGACCCGCATTCCTTGGCCGGCCAGCAATCGCGCCAGCGACGCGCTCAACCCATTACCGGCACCCACGATCAACGCGGACTCGAAGTTACTCATCGCCGCCCCTTGGCTACTCCCCACGCGCCGCACCCTCACGGCGTGGATCCGTGCCACTCACCAGCCCTTCGGGCCCAATCGCAATTGCGTGCAACCCACTGTTGAGTGGCTTCACCTGTACCTTCTGGCCGCGCGCCGCAAGCGGCGCCTCGAACGCCGTGGCCTCTGTGGCAAGCTCGAGCTCGGTCGGGCCGTTACGGTTCAGCACATGCCCCATGTTGGCAGCCTGCTGCGGGCTCATCCGCCAGTCCAGCACGCCGACCAGTGCCTGAGCCACATAGCCGATAATCTGGCTCCCACCCGGCGAGCCGATCACCAGGCTAGGCGCCCCGGAGGCATCGAACACAATTGTCGGCGCCATCGAGCTGCGCGGCCGCTTGCCCGGTTCAACACGGTTGGCGACCGGCCGGCCGTCCACCGTCGGCACGAATGAGAAATCGGTGAGCTCGTTGTTGAGCAGAAATCCGCCGACCATCAATCCACTGCCGAAATTGCTCTCGATCGTCGTCGTCATCGACAGGGCGTTGCCGTCCCCATCGACGATGACGATCTGGCTTGTGCCGGGAAGCTTGTCGGTGGCATCGGGCGCCAGTAGTTGCGCATCGCGCCACGGCGGGTTGCCGGCTGCCGCCTTGTCAATCGAGGTATCCAGGCGGATCTGCTGCGCGCGGACTGTCAGATAGCCTGGGTCTAGCAGCCCCTTGACCGGCACATGGACGAAGTCGCTGTCCGCAAGATAGAGGTCACGGTCGGCGAAAGCCAGCTTCGAGGCCTCGAGCAGGGCCTGCATGCCGTCCGTGGATCGCCCTAGCCCCGCCATGTCGAAATGCTCGAGAAGACCCAGGATCTGCAATACGGCGATACCGCCCGAGCTGGGCGGTCCCATGCCGCAGACCCTGGCCGTGCGGTAGGGCCGACAAACCGGGTCCCGCAGCGCCACCCGATAATTTGCGAGGTCCTCGCGGCTGAGTAGGCCGGGGCTCACCGGCGACTTGCCGACGGCCTCGACCAGCGCATCGCCAAGCCGGCCACGATAAAGCGGCGCACTGCCTTCGGCGGCAATCCGACGCAAGCTCGCTGCAAACTCCGGATTCCGCAGCAGCGCACCAGCCTGGCGCGGCTGCCCGTCGGCATCCAGGAAATAGCCTCTCGACGCCGGGAACGACGTCAGCTTGGCGGCGCCGTCCGCAATGGCGACGGCGAGCCGCGGCGAGATCTCGAAACCCTTCTCTGCAAGGTCGATCGCCGCTGTGGGCAATTCGGCCCAGGGCAACCTACCGTGCAACCGATGTGCAAGCTCGATCAAGGCAAGCGTCCCCGGCGTCCCCACCGACCGCCCACCCACCACTCCGGCATTGAAAGGCATTGCCGTGCCGTCCGGCTGCAGAAATAAATCCGGCCCGGCCGCCAGCGGCGCCGTCTCACGGCCGTCAAAACTGGTGAGCTGCTTGGTCTTGGCGTCCCAGTAGAGCATAAAGGCGCCGCCGCCGATGCCGGACGACTGCGGCTCGACCAGGTTCAATACGAACTGGGCCGCCACCATGGCATCGACCGCGCTGCCGCCGCGCGCCAAGACGGCCTCGCCGGCGTCGCTGGACAAGGAATTCGCGGTCACGAT
>JAPJRA010000719.1 GCA_030824835.1 Geminicoccaceae bacterium
CGTACCAACCTTGCCCGTTACTTCGCCCCGGCGGTCGTCGATCGGCTCGCCGCCACCGATGCACCGACCAGCCTTGATCGCACCCAGCAGGCCGCGGTGATGTTCGTGGACATCGTAGGTTTCACGCGGATGGGCGAGTCCATGTCGCCAGCTGCGGCCATGGCGCTGTTGCGGGCGTTCCATACCGAAGTCGAGCAGGCGGTGTTCGCACACAGCGGCATGGTCGACAAATTCATGGGTGATGGCGCCTTGGCTTGCTTCGGCATACCCGAGGCTTCGCCTTCGGCTGCGGCCGATGCCATCCGAGCGGCATGTACACTGCTTGTGGCCTTGCAGCGGTCCAGGGCGGAAGGCGGTGCCGCCTTGAAAGTTGGTATCGGGATTCACTATGGCCCCGTGTTGATGGGCGACATTGGGGGTGCCACGCAGTTCCAGTTCACCGTCGTCGGCGACACGGTGAACGTTGCCAGCCGGCTCGAGGCCATGACACGCCAGTACGACACCGATGTGATCGTCTCGGCAGCGGTCATCGAAGCTGCTCATGGCCATCTCGAATCCGAACTGCTGGATCGCTTTCAGCCCATGCCGGAACTGCGGCTTCGCGGCCGCGACCATGGAATAGGTGGCTGGTGCCTGGCCGCGACCTAGGGACCGCCGGCCTCGCGGCAAGCATTCACTCCCCGTCCGCCTTCGCGACACGATTGTGGCCCGGCTCCGGGCCGAGCCAGCGCAGCTGGTGCTCCACGGTGAACACGTTGCTGTAGAGGTGAGCCACCCATTGCTTGCCGGCCATTGTGCGGCGCAGACAACGCAGCGCGTCCCCGATATAGGGTTCGATATGGGTCCAGTAAAATTGCGGGTACTTCTCGATGAGATCGGCCGGGCAACCATAGTCCAGCTTGGCTGCGACACCGATCTCGGACAGTTCCTGGAACAGGGCGCCGGCGCGCCGTAGGTAGAGTGGATCCGCGAGCTGGCCAATCAGATCGGCAGCGCGGACTAGCCCGGCCTCGTCCGCCGTGGCCGCGTGATCCTTGCCTTCCGGCACCGGGAACCGGGTGCGCTCGATCGCGCGGGCGATGCGCTCGGCATCGATCATCTTGTGACTGCCGAATCGAGCGCGCACCAACAACTTGCCGCGTTCGACGTGCCATGTGGCGAGATAAGCGTCGCTGGCACCGCGAGGCAGCAGGACGGTCGCTCCCGTGCCGTCGATCACGCATCGTCCTGGCCCATCGCCCGGGCAGACCCCGCGAACATAGCCAATATCATGAAGGAGAAGTGCCAAGGTGACATGCGCCCAGTCGGACGGCTCGAACGGGCGCACCAGGAGCCTGCCACGCAGGATGTCCTGACCGACCAGGGTGACCAGCGCAGTATGGTGGGCATCATGGTAGAGGGCGTCGCTGTCCCCGATCAGTTCCAGCGTCAGCCGGGTGGCGACGGCGACCATGTCCGCCCACTCCGGTTCACGTGTGCCGAACATCCGGCCGTAACCCTCGACCAATCGGTCCGCCAAGGCATCGGCCAGCAGGGAGGTTGGATACAGCATGACCCCGTCCACCGTCGGCAACGGGCGAGTAGCGCACTGCCCGTGTGCGAACGTACGGTATGCTATCAGCCTCGATGGAAGGGGTCGACCGGACATGGTGAGGCTGTGGAAGCAGTGGTAACTGGCCGGGCCGCGGCGAGCTCAGCAGGACGTGTGGATGAATCAGGCCGCTGCGGCGGCTGCGGCGCGGGTCTTCAGCTCGGCCAGAAGGCCGCTCACGCCGCGCTGGCTGACAACGGCGTCGAATTCCGAGCGGTAGGTGAGCACCATGCTGACCCCCTCGGGCAGCACATCGATGATCGTGGCATTAGCGCCATTCGTCCTTACCCGCCATTCGAGGCGCAAGGGTGGATCCTTGCTGGCATAGACGACCTCGGAGGCGACCATGGTGTCATCGCTAGCAGACCGGGTCGCCGTGACCACGAAGCGCTCGGCGCCGGTATAGTAGCCCATGCGCCGGGCCAATGTGGCGAGCACGATCTCCCTGAACAGCGCGACATAGTCGGCGCGCTGGGCTTCGTCTGCCGAACGCCAGTGACGGCCCAGGCATAGACGGGCGATCAGGGCCAAATCCACCGTCTGATCGAGGATGGCGCTGATCGCCTGCCGGCGGGCCGTCGAATCCGCACCGACTTGGTCCAACGCGTCGATGGTCCGGCGCCCGAGTGTTTCAATCAGGTCCCGGGCCACCTGCTCCGATGGCGAGGCCGTTGCTGCCTGGACGCTGCCGGTGCTGAAGGCCAATACCGCCGCCAACATCAGTCGTCGTGTCAGTTGCATCGACATCGCTTCTTCGTTCCTCCCATTCGCCGAATATCGACCGGACGCGTCAGCCCGGAGCGACGGCACGGCGCATGAATAACAACCGTGCGGCCCCGTAGACCCGCTCGTCCTCGACCACAAACGTGTCGATGGGCTCGCTTGACTCGCGTGCCGCCACTTCGCCCACGATACGTCCTCCTTCTGCGAGCCAACCCCCACCGGTGAGGCTCGCAAGGGCCGGTGCCAGCAGGCCGCTCCCGTAGGGTGGGTCCAGGAAGACGATGTCGAACGGGTGGGGCGCTGCGGGCAGACGGCAGGCATCGTTACGCAGCAAGATGGCCTGTGGGCCGACACCCGTCGATTCAATATTGGACTTGATGGCATGCGTGGCGGCGCTGGCCTGATCCACGAACATGGCCTCGGCCGCAC
>JAPJRA010000720.1 GCA_030824835.1 Geminicoccaceae bacterium
GGGCAATGCCGCACGAACCCCGTGGCCGAGTAGCTCATGATCTCGGCCCGGGCCGCGCCAATGGCGCCGGGCAGTACCGACGCGGTCAATCCGAGCGCTACTGCCAGCATGAATTTAGCGAACATCGTCAGCCTACTCCTTGTTGCCGCACCAATTCGGTGCGTCCGTGCCGGTTGCCGGCGGCAACCCCCGTGCGCAGCGGCCCGGTCAGCATCGCAACTTGTTGTTTCAATTTTATGTCACGATTGGCAGCTTGAGGTTTCTGCTGGGTGTAGATCGATGCCGCTGTTCCCGGTAATAAGTCCACCAAGGCAAATCTCGCCACGGGCGGGGCCGGCCTGGACGGGGTCTCGGAGATCGCCAATGATTCCAACTGGTACAAGGTCGCGCTGAAGGCCGGGCAGAACTATGCCATGACCGTGCGCGCGGCCGGCTGCACGGTGATCAATCTGCGCGATGGCAAAGGCAAGGCCCTGCGCAACAGCCAGGCTTGCCAGACCAACGCAGGGGGCTATGACGGCGGGTTCGTGTTCCTGCCAACGAAAGCGGGGACCTACTTCGTCGAGCTGCTGGACAGGTCATCCAAGAAGATACCCAGCAAATATCATGTCACTGCCATTGCCGATGCTTCCGGCAGCATCAAGACGGCCGCAACACTGGACGCAGGGCAGACCAACAAAGGGGAGATGAACTGGAAGAACGACACCGATTTTTTCGTGATCAACCTGACCAAGGGTAGCAAATACTCGCTATCCGTCTTCGAATATTACGACGCCAAGGCCATATCGCTCCGCCTGGCCGACGGCAAGGGCAAGTTCGTCGCCGGCTTCAACACGACCAAGAAGACGGCCTATACGAATTTCACCGTGCCCAAAACCGGCAAGTATTTCGCGGTCGTCACTGGTCTCGGCAACAAGGTCGGCGGTCGCTACAATATCGCTTTCAAGGATGAAGGCGGCGCGCCAGTGGGTCCAGGAATTCCTGAGGGTATCTACAAGGCGGCGGACGGCACGCTGTGCGAAGTCACGAACTACAAAATTCCGCGGCGGGTGCGAAGCTATCTGAGTTGCGATACGACCTTCGGCCATCATTTCGAGCTGGCTACCGTGACAGGGTCCATATCTTCGGGCCACCCCTACCTCGCACAGCTTCTCGCGGAGGGTGTCGATGAGCTGTCGGTTGCGGATGCCTTCATGTGGCGCGTCGAACTGAATAGTCACTTCCGAATCGGCGACTGTTATATTTACTGCACCACCCGTAACCCTGTGGGCGCGCAGGTCAGCGGGAAGTCGCTGAGCCTATCGGCGTATTACCGGGACGGAATCTACTGTTCGGCGAGCCTGAAGAAACAGTGACCCGCTAGCGATTGGTGGCCCTGTCGGAGCACGGCCGATACGAGGAGGTCGAGCGCAGCCGGGTAGGATGCGCCCGACCTTTTCGTGTTGCGGCCCCGGCGGCAGCGATGCTGCCGTCTAACTTGTCCGGGTGATGTTCTGAGGTTATGCGTGTGGTGAGCCCCAGTCGCCCGGGAGGCGATCGTGTCCACTGCCGCCGCACGCCCATCCGCTCTGCTCGTCGGCGACCATCTGGCGCTCGATTTCTTGAACAGTGCCGCGACGCCGGCCGGTGGCCGTGTCGAGGGGCTGCGGGACGGTGCCGATCTGCTGGACTGGCTGGAGCGGGCAGGGGCGATCGACGCGGCGACGGCGGCCCGGTTTCGCGCCGGGGCCGGTGGCCCGGCGGCGCTGGATGGGATCGCCGCCGAGGCGCGGCAGTTGTGGGAGTGGCTGCGCGGGTTCGTGGCCCGGCATATGGGGCAGCAGCTCGATGCCGAAACCGTGGTAGAGCTGGGGCCGCTGAATGGGCTGCTGGCGCGCTCGGACGGATTCGGGCAGGTGGCGGCCGATCCCGACGGGCGTGGCCTGCGCTGGCACCGGGAGCGGCGGTGGGCGCCGGATCAGCTGCTGCAGCCTCTGGCCGAGGCCGTCGGCGATCTGATCTGCATGGCCGATTTCCGGCTTGTCCGCGCCTGCGAGGGCGTAGCGTGCACGCTCGTGTTCCTGGATCGGACCAAGGCCCATTCGCGGCGCTGGTGCAGCATGGCGGTGTGCGGCAACCGGGCGAAGGCAGCGGCCCACCGGGCACGCGCAGCGTCGCCAGGACTGGCGGAAGCCGCTAGGTAGCCCTCAGTGTCGAAGGAGGAGAAGACCTTGCGAATCGCCTGCATCGGCGAGTGCATGCTCGAGCTGTCGGAGGCGGCGGGCGGCACGCTGACCCGGGCCTATGGCGGCGACACGCTGAACACCGCGGTCTACCTGGCCAGGCTCGGGGTCGCGGTCGACTACTGCACCGTGCTCGGCGACGACCCGTTCAGCGAGGAGATGCTGGCCGGCTGGCGTGCCGAAGGTGTGGGCACCGAGCTCGTGCTGCGGCTGCCGGGGCGGGTGCCCGGGCTCTATTTGATCCGCCGCGACGCGCGCGGTGAGCGCAGCTTCTTCTACTGGCGCGGCGAGGCGCCGGCGCGCCAGCTGTTCGAGCTGCCGGAGACGGACGCCATCGCCGCGGCGCTGGTCGGCCGCGACCTGCTCTATCTTTCCGGGATCACGCTGTCGCTCTACGGCCCGGCCGGTCGCGAGCGGCTGTTCGCGACCCTGGCCGAGGCCAGGGCGCGCGGCGCCAGGGTGGCGTTCGACACCAACTTCCGGCCGCGCGGCTGGCCGGACGTGGACGCGGCGCGGGCC
>JAPJRA010000721.1 GCA_030824835.1 Geminicoccaceae bacterium
GAAGTATCCAACCTGTTCACGCCCACGCGCCTGGGCGCCGTCGAGGTCCCCAACCGCGTGCTGCTGGCGCCGATGACGCGCTCGCGCGCCGATCGAGACGGCGTCCCCGGCACGCTGGCGCCACTTTATTACGCCCAGCGCGCCAGCGCCGGCCTGATCGTCACCGAGGCCTCGCAGGTCGCACCGGAAGGCCAGGGCTATATCCTGACTCCGGGGATCCACACCGAGGCGCAGGTGGCAGGGTGGCGCAAGGTCACCGATGCCACCCATGCGGCCGGCGGCCGGATCTTCCTGCAGCTCTGGCACGTAGGCCGGGTCAGCCACGAATCGTTCCAGCCGAACGGCGCGGCACCGGTGGCCCCCTCGGCCGTCACGCTGCCGGGCGAGGCCTGGACCTACGACGGGATGAAGCCCTACTCGACGCCGCGCGCGCTCGAGACCGACGAGATCGCCGGGGTCGTGGCGCAATACCGGCGCGGCGCCGAGCTCGCCAAGGAAGCCGGCTTCGACGGCGTCGAGATCCACGGCGCCAACGGCTACCTGATCGACCAGTTCCTGCGCGACGGCACCAACAAGCGCACGGACCGCTACGGCGGCAGTGCCGCCAATCGCGCCCGATTCCTGCTCGAGGTGACCGAGGCCGTGGTCGCGGTCTGGGGCGCGGACCGGGTCGGCGTGCGCCTGTCGCCGCTCGGCGCCTTCAACGACATGTCGGACAGCGATCCGGCCACCACGTTCGGCGAGGCCATCGAGGCGCTGGGTGGCTTCGGGCTCGCCTATCTGCACATGGTCGAGCAGTTCGGCCCGACGAAGCTGACCGAGGAGCAGCTCGGCGTGCTGCGCAGCATCCGCGAGCGCTGGCATGGCCCCTACATCGCCAACGGCGCCTACGACGCCGCCCGGGGGGCGGAGGCGGTGGCCAGCGGCTGGGCGACGGCGGTGGCCTACGGCGTGCCGTTCCTCGCCACCCCCGCCCTGCCGCTGCGCTTCCTCACCGGCAGCGAGCTGAACGAGCCCGACCGGGCCACCTTCTACGGCGGCGACGGCAAGGGCTACATCGACTACCCGGCGACCGCGGAAGAGCGCATCGCCGCCTGATGCTCCGGCGGCGCCGGCTCCACCGGCGCCGCCGCCAGCCCCCGTAGCACATGCTCGAACAGCGCGTCGGTGAACTTGGCGTCGAGCGTCGCGTGCCCGACCAGTAAGCGATAGAAGAGCGGCCCGTAGATCAGATCGAGCGTGACCTCGAGGTCGATGTCCGCCCGCAGATCGCCGTCGGCGATCGCGCGCTCCAGCAGGGCGCGGCCGGCAAGCCGGCTCTGCGCGATGAAATGGTTCCGGAACGCCTTGGCCAGTTCGGTCTCGCCCTCGCTGGCGGCGATCATCGCCTTGACATTGCGGCCCGTGCGCGCAGCGAAGGCCGAGGCGATGGCGGCCAACTGCGTGCGCAGATCCACCAAGGCGGAGGCCGTGCGCCGGGTATCGCCAAGGCCCGTCGCCGTTTCCAGAAACGCCGCCATCGCAACCGCATGCGCATTAGGCCAGTGCCGGTAGATCGTGGGCTTGCCCACACCGGCCTGCTGCGCGATCCGCTCCACCGTCACCGCCCCCAGACCGCCGGCGTCGAGCAGCGCCTTCGCTGCCGCGAGGATCGCTGCCCGCGTCTTCGGATCGCGTGGGCGGCCCGGTCGCCCTGATGCCGCCGTCACGCGCCGACCTCCATCCTGCATCTTGACGCTCGGCCTCGTGGAAATTACAAAACGTAACGTAACGTAATTAGAACGGCACGGCAAGGAGGCGCTCGATGGCTACGGCACAGCTGCCGGCAGGCACGCAGACTGTCACGCCCCATCTCACGGTCCAGGACGCAGCTGCCGCGCTCGACTTCTACCGCAAGGCGTTCGGGGCGGAGGAGCTGTTCCGGCTGGTCGAGCCGGGCGGCAAGGTCGGCCATGCCGAGATCCGTATCGGCAACTCGACCGTGATGCTCTGCGACGAGTATCCGGATTTCGGCGCCCTAAGCCCGCCCACGATCGGCGGCTCGCCGGTCAAGCTCCACCTCTACGTCTCCGATGTCGACGCCTTCGTCGCCGGTGCCGTGACCGCCGGTGCCACCCTGCTGCGCCCGGTGGCCGACCAGTTCTACGGCGACCGCACCGGTATGATCGCCGATCCGTTCGGCCACTGCTGGCATATCGGCACACCCAGAGAACCCGTTACCCCAGCCGAGATGCAACGTCGGTGGACCGAGGCCCTCACGGGCGCGTGACGCCAACGATCAAGCTGGCGGACCAAGCGACACCCACCGAATCCTATGCGGTCAGCTGCGCCATGACCTCGCCCATCGTGACGTCGAACTCGTCACCGCCGGAAAGGTCCGCGAGGTTCTCCTTGATCCACGCCAGGGCCCGCTCATGCGCCGCCTTGGCATGGTCGACCGTGTCGAACAGGCTGATCGACCCGCCACCGCCGCTGTCGAGTCGGATGACGTAGTACCCCTTGAATCCGGGCTGCTGCTTCAAGATCGGGCCCAGCCCGGTCTCCGACCGTCGGGCCGCCTCCGGCACGTTCTGCATCTTCGGGAATCTGCGGATGACTGCGTGCATCACTTTTCCCCCTGTTGCGATTGGCTGCGCGCCTGGGGCACAGCCAACCCACATCCTAGCATGAAATCGGCGGCGCCTACGCCACCTGAATGCAGCCCGCCAGCGCATCCGCCTCGGCCCGGAACAGATCGGCC